>DNBZ01000178.1 GCA_003484585.1 Bacteroidota bacterium
CAAAGATGTGGTCTTCTGCGTTTTCTATTGTTATTGGTTCTCCCAGATTCGTTTTTTTCCCTATAATAAAGGCCATTTCTAGCTCTATATCTAGTCGCTTACTTTTACCAAAGCTAGGCGTATCTGCCGTAGGAGCTTTACTCTGTCCGCTAGGCCTGTGGATAGGTGTGCCACTTATTATGATGCTACTTGCTCTACCATGATAACCCACGGGTATGTGTCGCCAGTTGGGTAGTAGTGGCTCGCTATCTGGGCGAAAAAGCTTACCTAAATTAGTAGCGTGCTCTATACTGCTGTAAAAATCTGTATAATCTCCTACTTTCACGGGCATGCTCATTTGAGTGCCTATGCGAGGTACTAATACCTTCTCTCTAAACTCATATAGCTGACCTTCGGTGGTGAGCTGAGTAGTAAGGTATGATCTAAGGGCACTCCAAGCATCTTTTCCGCAGTCTATGAAATCATTGAGCACATTGGCTTCAAATACTGATGTGTCAAAACCTAAATCTGTAAATAACCCTACTTTAGCACAGGCATTTAGATCTATTATGCTATCTCCTATCGCCACCCCAGGCGTAGGTTTATTGTCACGCATGAACACACCATAGGGTAGGTTATATATGCTAAAATCTGAGTTGGTAGGTACGTCTATCCAAGTGGTCATAAGATTACTTTTTTTGTTGGTTCGAAGATAAGAAAGGGAATTGACTTACAGGAGATAATGGTCACTAAATGTATTGTTTGCGTTTGAGATATCATGATTAATGACCTTTTTTTCTTTTCACTATTCCTCCGCCTACTTCTTTTATTCGTTGCACATGAAAGAAAGCCTCCGGGTCTACAGCTGTTATTGCCTCTTTGAGCTTATGTACTTTCAGTCGGATTACTATAGCCATTACTATATCACAATCTGCTTTTACTTCAAACTGACCAGGCAGGTATCCATCTCAGATTTATATATGGGAATTCAATTTTTTTATATCCGATAAGTATAAATGGGGTATTGAATAGTACTAAAATTATCTCCTGAAGCGGTGCAATACCCCTAAGCTCCATTTGGTAGGGGCTTTCGCATTGAGATAATTATCTCAAATAAAAATTCTTGATTCAGATCGTAATATCGGTATACAGAGTTGAACGTAGAGAAAAGCATTGTTTTTGGGTCAATTTTTTGTCCAATATTTTTTCTAAGGATAGGTTCAAATGCTTGCTTAGTAGCTTCAATGTCTAGTGAGTCTTTTAAAAAATTTAACATTTGATAATTCATAACCATTGTATCTGGAGCTAGGTAATTATACCTAAAGAGGATTGTGTTCTCATCTAGTTGAACTGGACATTCTTTGTTTAGTGTTCTAACTATTTTTTCAATAGCAATACTTTCTTCTCCTCTAAAATTTTTCCATAATTAAATGATAATTGTGAAGCTAATTAAAGCTCCAATTAGAATTTTGGTTTTCCTCTTCACAAGTCACACGTCACTTACATAACCACATTCACTATCCTACCCGGCACTACTATTACCTTTTTAGGTGGTTTGCCGTCTAGCCATTTTTGGACGATTTCGTCAGCCAGTACATTTTTCTCAATCTCTTCCTTACTCATATCTAGTGGGAACTCAAGATTGGTTCTTGTTTTGCCATTGATAGAGATAGGGTAGACCTTACTGCTTTCTAAGAGGTGCTTTTCATCAAAAGTAGGCCACGTGGCATCTGCTATGAAACCTTCGTTTCCTATAGCATTCCAAAGCTCCTCTGTGATGTGCGGTGCAAAAGGATTTAACAATACCAATACTTGCTCCAATACAGACTTGCTTGTACATTTCTGACTACCTAGTTCATTCACACAAATCATAAACTGAGCTACCGAAGTATTGAGCGACATATTATCTATGTCTTCTGTGATTTTCTTTATAGTGGCGTGCAAGGTCTTCATCGAGTCCTTACTTCCATCTTTATCAGCCCATTGAGTATTTCCATCTTGGTCAAAGAAGAGAGCCCAAAGTTTCTTTAAGAAACGATACGTGCCATCTATTCCCTTAGTACTCCATGGCTTACTGTCTTCTAGTGGTCCGAGGAACATTTCGTAGAGACGTAGCGTGTCTGCTCCGTATTGATCTGAAATGTCATCTGGATTGACAACATTAAACTTGGACTTAGACATTTTTTCAACTTGAGTTCTAAGTTTTATTTCTTCATCGGTAGCAATGGAAGAAAAGTCAATGGTTTCAAATCTATTGTCTAGTTTCTGCAGCTGAGCAAATTGAGCAGAGTCCAAAGTAGCTTCCTTACTGGCAATATTTACTGGGACGTGCAGTTCTCTACCCTCAGATTCAAGTAACATGCTCTCCCCCTGAATCATTCCTTGATTTACCAATTTCTTAAATGGTTCGTCAAACTGGATATGACCTCTATCGCATAAGAACTTAGTCCAGAATCTACTGTACAGTAAGTGGCCCGTAGCGTGCTCTGTGCCGCCTATATATAGGTCCACTTGATTCCAGTATTCCAGGCTTTCTTTCCCTGCAAACTCTTGGTCATTATTAGGATCCATATAGCGAAGGAAGTACCAGCTACTGCCTGCATATCCTGGCATGGTATCGGTTTCTCTTCGGCCAGTTGGGGTGTTTACCCATTCTTCATTATTGGCTAGTGGGCTTTCCCCTGTTCCTTTGGCTTCGTAGCTATCTACTGGTGGCAGCTTTACGGGTAATTCGCTGATTACCGTAGGTACTCCATCTTGGTGTATGATGGGGAATGGCTCGCCCCAATATCTCTGGCGACTATATCCTGCATCTCGCAGTTTGAAGTTTACTTTTCGTGTTCCAAAACCGCGTTCTTCTGCTAGTTGTATGATAGCCGCGGCTCCTTCTTTCACAGATAGTCTGTCAAAGTTTTCGCTATTCATCAGCTTACCACTTTTTGCATCGTATGGTAATAGCTTTGCCATGTCTTTGCTTGTGCTGTCTATGCTTGTGCTATCTTGGTTCGTGTCCCCACGAACCTTATCATCACTGTTCGTGGAGACACGAACAGATTCGTCAAATCCAATCACTTGAATGATATCTATCCCAAATTTAGTTGCAAAAGCGTGATCTCGCTCGTCGTGGGCAGGTACAGCCATGATAGCCCCAGTTCCATATCCGCTGAGTACATATTCAGATATGTATATCGGTAGTTTTTTCTGGGTAAATGGATGCAGAGCATACGCTCCTGTGAATACACCACTTACAGATTTATCTTTTTTACGCTCTAGTTCAGACTTATTGTTTGCTACGGTAGCATACTTTTCTATCTCAGCTTTCTGCTCAGCAGTAGAGATTGGGCCTACCAGCTCGTGGTCTGGTGCCAGCACCATAAAGGTAGCACCGAAAATGGTATCTGGTCGAGTGGTGAATACTTCTATCTTCAGACTTGAGTTCCCATTCTCCTTTGGAGAAGGGGTTAGGGGTTGAGGCGAATCAACTCTAAAGTCAATCTGTGCTCCTTCACTTCGTCCTATCCAGTTGCGTTGCGTTTCTTTTATACTATCGCTCCAGTCTATGCGGTTTAGCCCTTCTAGCAGTCTGTCTGCGTAAGCGGTGATACGCAGGTACCACTGCTTCATTATTTTCTGAGTTACCTCGTGACCACCTCTTTCGCTTAGGCCATTTTTCACCTCGTCATTAGCTAGTACAGTGCCTAGCTCTTCGCACCAGTTTACGGTAGTTTCTTTTTGGAAAGCAAGTCTGTAGCACTGCAGCACAGCTTCTTTCTCCTGTTTGTTTTTATTCTCCCAGTCTTCTGCTGTGAAGTTTTCTGCCTCGTCTCCGTTATGCGTTATGTTTACATTTCCTTCATTTTCGAAAATGGTGATAAGTGCATCTATACTTTCAGCTTGGTCTGTTTTGGTATTATACCAAGACTCAAATAGTTGGATAAATATCCACTGCGTCCATTTGTAATAGCTTGGGTCTGTGGTGCGTAGTTCGCGATCCCAGTCATAGCAGAATCCTATGCGGTTTAGCTGCTCCTTGTAGCGTGTTAGATTTTCTTCTGTAGTCACCGCAGGATGCTGACCAGTCTGTATAGCATATTGCTCAGCAGGTAGTCCAAAAGCATCAAATCCCATAGGGTGAAGGACATTAAATCCATTGAGTCGCTTATACCGAGACACGATGTCACTAGCTATATAGCCAAGCGGATGACCCACATGCAGCCCAGCACCACTAGGGTATGGGAACATATCCAAAGCGTAAAACTTTGGTCTACTATGGTCTATGGTTGTTTTGTAAATCTGCTTTGCAGACCACTCTGCCTGCCATTTTGTTTCTATAGCTTGAAAATCGTAGGTACTCATTGATTTTTGATAAGCGGCAAAGTTAGTAGAACGGATATTTATTCGTGGAAATCTTATTGATTTTTGAGAGGGGGTTATGCCCTACTTTTGACCAGTAATGAGTCAATCTAAACCTAAAGGAGTCACCATAGTAGCCACACTATCTGTGGTTATTTTTCTCTTAGGGCTATTAGGAGTTTTGCTGATTAATGCAAGTAAACTAAATGACCATATAAAGGATAATGTAGAGCTCACGGTTTTTTTTGATACGGATTTATCCGAATGGGAAGCTAAGCGATTAAGTGATAGTATAGTCCTGCTGCCATTCACCTCTAGCGGTACTTTTGTGAGTTGTGAGGAGGCTATTTTTCTTTTTAAAAACGAGATAGGAGAGGACTTTGTAGATATTTTGGGAGATAATCCCCTGCCTGCGAGTTTAGAAATTTCGCTAAAAAGTGAGTTTACAGATGAAGCTAGTCTTGCCCGTTTGGAGCGTGAGTTAGGAGCT
>DNBZ01000135.1 GCA_003484585.1 Bacteroidota bacterium
GAGTTAATTGCTGGGTTGGGGTACGTGATTATTTTATCAACGGTAATCACCTTTTCATTCACTCGTATTTTGGCAAGCCATACATTATTACGGCCAGTAGAGTCTCCGTAGCTACCGCATAACCAGGCTAGTCCTGCCTCATTATACTTCGGCTGAATATCTGTATAGTCTCCCCAACGCTCTGCTGTATCCGCCACAAAAGTATTGATAACGCTATCTCCATTTTTCACTCTTACTACATCAGAATATACTCCGTCAGCATCTGTTCCTCTATTATAATAAACAGCACTTGTGCCTGCATAGTCAGATTCGCCTACGTGCGAGAATGTGATAAATGCCGCATTCTTATCTGCTGCCGTTTCGCCTACAAATGCAATACTCGGATAGGCATAATCTAAAGTGCTAGACTCTATATATGCTCCAGTAACAGATGGGGCACTTGCTACATCACGTATAACCCCGTGATAGATTCCGCTTTTTATTTCGTTTGGCAAAATAGAAGATTGTACATACTGTATATCCCCCTGATGAATGAATGCGGAGAGTACTCGTGTATCATTGGTTTGCAGTCTAAAATCTGAACTTGCTACCAAAGGCTGATAAGCAGTTGGAGGCACACCATACGTGGCATTAGATCGCAGTACTTTTAGTGTATGTGTGGCCTGTCCACTCGTAGAACTATTTGTAATCTCGTGTAGAAACAAAGTATCATTACTCTCTGCATCTGGTCTTACCGATAAGAAATACATATTATCTTGATCAAAATCTAAACCTGGCTGCACAGGGCAAATACTCCAAACTGACTTACCGCCGTACGCTATACCCGAAAATAGATTTTGGGTCAGATCATCTTCACCATCATACCCATCTTGTTTATTGACTTGCCAAATAAAACTCTCTACAAAACCTTCTTGCCAGCTTTCGTTATCTCGCAGCAGATTGACAGTGATATATAAGTCTGTTCCATTATGAGCTATAATAGGATAATCGCTCCAAGTAGCACCGCCTAGTGGTCTGCCGTTTAATGCATAAAAATTCCAATCTGCCGTAGGATCATTCGTCTCTGTAAAACCTACTACTATACGTGTATCATTACTATTACTTCCTTCTAAAAATACCAGTATAAATCTATCTGCTACCGGGTCATAAGTCACCTTGGGATCGTAATATCTGTCGAGCATACCTAGCTGCCCTGCCACTATACCAGAGAGTGATCTAAACTTGAGCATTTCCCCTTTCTCATTTAATATGGTAATGGATGTATTGATAGCACTTACTAGAATACCATCATTGCTTATAGCCATCGTATTATCATTTGGGATACCTGCTACGCCTAATGGTTTACCATTAAAATTGTCTGCTAATTTTTCATTGGTATACCCTTTAGCACTTAGAAAAGACGTTTTGGACTTGACTAATTTTCTATGGCGTTGAGCATCTATCTTAGCCTTAACCACGTCGCTAGTCATCAGTGGCTTAGGTGCTGCTTCGTTGTTTTTTATTCTAGATACTTCTAGTAAATTTTCGTTTTCTGATAGATTTACCTTCCAGTGTTTATACACTGTAAGATCAGACGTGCGTATAGCTGTAGATTGCCCAAAGCTTAGTGCAGCTATCGTAACACTTATGAATAATATTGTCCCCCTCATATGAGGTTCAAATATAGAGAAGTATGTATTAAGGTTTCACGTTAGGCATATTGGCTTTTGTAAAAAAAGCACTAGGTATCGTTTTATTAAAAGTCATACTGCGATATACTACCTTGGTGCTTTGCCCTGCTTTACCTGCTGGAGTCATTACCATTTTACTAGCTATCATTTTGCCTCCTAGATTCTTTATCTCGCTAGCTACCATTGTATTCACTGCTTCTAAGTCTTCATCGTAGAACACTGTTTTTAGCTGTATATAGTCCTTTTTATCTATGCATGTCACTAGCTTTCCCCAGAGCACATCTGCATCTGCTTTTGGTGTCAATGTTATCTCATAACAATCTCTACCGCTTACCATTTTAGACCCGCTTACAGTCGCAGAGTAGTCTTGAGTCAGTTGAGTTAGTTTCACTAGATCATCCGTACTCATATCTGTACCCATCCAGTTTTGGCTTAGTAGTGTAGCAGGAAGCTTTACCGTTTTCTTAATTTTTGGCAAGTAATTATATACATCATTACCAGACTTCAAATACACAGTGCCTTTATCCTTATCTGGCCCTGTGATATATGCCACAGCATATTCAGTCCCTTTAGCCCAAGTCTTTAGACTCATGTTCTTAGTCCAGCGTGGCCTAGTAATAGTGATATCCATTTCTGCTATTAAGGATGTCGCACTTAACTTTTGCTCTGCTTGTTTTAGTATCTGCTCCGCTGTTGGCGTAGCTGTATTCATAGAAATAGCGATGCCGCCTAGCATCGCTATTCCTAAAACCTTTGTCCGCCAAAGGCGAGACAAGTTATATTTTGTTGTGTTGCTCACTAGTATATTAACAATTACTTCTTGTTTTGGTTGTAGATTATCATTGCATTCGGCACTAGTTTTCTTAAATCTTCCTGTCTTTTTTCTGGGTGCGGGTGTGTGCTTAGCATCAGAGGAGGTCTCTGCCCACCTAACTTACCCATTCTATCCCAAAACACCGGTGCTTCACTTGGATTATATCCTGCCATAGCCATAAAGGTAAGGCCCATTTCATCGGCTTCACTCTCGTGTTTTCTGCTGTATGCAAGCATCCCAAGCTGACCTCCTACACCATAAGCGATATTTACTAGATCGCGTGCAGCTTCTGGTTTCTCTTTTATTAGAAGTAGTAAATCTGTACCCGTGGCAAGACCTTGTAGTGCCAAACTTTGGCTTACCCGTTCGTTTCCGTGACGAGCTATAGCATGTGCTATCTCGTGACCCATAACTACGGCTACTCCTGTTTCGTCTTGGCATATGGGTAATATCCCAGTGTAGAAAGCCACTTTACCGCCACTCATACACCATGCATTTACATTGTCATCTTGTATCAGATTAAATTCCCATTCAAATCCTTCTAATCTACTTTCGAAACCATTTTCTTTCATGTACTTGTCTACAGATGCGGCTATTCGATTTCCGACACGTTTCACCATTTCTGCTTGAGCTCCAGTACGCACTATATTAGCCGTATCTAGCACTTGCTGATAGCTCAATGAGCTTGCTTGTATAAGTGTACTCTCTGGCAAAAGTTTAATTTGTCTTCTTCCTGTAAGTGGCACTTTAGAGCAGCCCCAAACCAATAGCGTTAGTAGTCCTAAGACTAGGTACTTTTTAGATGTTACGATTTTTTTCATTTGAGGATCAACCCTTTTTATAGTTGATACAAAGTAAACAAAAGCAGTGCCAATAAAAGCTCATACCCCTGATTACAAAAGTATTTTGCGGATAAAAGAGATTAAATACTCAACTTTTTACTATTAACTATTTACTCTTCCCTTACAAGTTTTACCTTCGCCCTATGACCAGAGAAGAATATATAGAAAACCATAAAGACAAGTTTTTAGACGAGTTGTTTGATCTGCTCCGTATACCAAGCATAAGTGCAGACCAGGCTTACGTAGGAGATGTACAAAAATGTGCAGAGTATGTAGCAAAACGTCTACAAGAAGCAGGTGCAGATAATGTGACTTTAGAAAAGACTGCTGGTAATCCTATAGTGTACGGTGAGAAAATGGTAGACCCCAATAAGCCTACTATACTAGTATACGGTCACTATGATGTGCAACCTTCAGTTCCAGATGAGTTATGGAATACTCCTCCTTTTGAGCCAACCATAAAAAATGGCAATATCTATGCTCGTGGAGCTTGCGATGATAA
>DNBZ01000083.1 GCA_003484585.1 Bacteroidota bacterium
AATGTAGCAGCATATTGATCTTGCCTACCGCCAGATAATCCTAAGTCTACACGCTCTATCTCGTATGCTAGATGTGCTATATCGTACTCGCCTAGCGGAATATTACACCACTCTGCAAAAGCCCCTATAATGCTAACTACCAGCGTACTACTACTGCCCAATCCTGATCCTGGAGGAGCATCTACGCGTGTATATATTTCAAATGAAAGTGGTTTTTTTACAAAGTCTTTTACTATTCTATTGTATACACCCTTGAGCAATCCGAGCTTGCCAGAAGTATCTATAACTTGAGCCGAGTCTACCGTTTCACTAACATCAATATCTTGAGCTTCTAGATATATTTTACCATTATCCCTAGGTATAATAGTAGTATGGGCATATAGGTTAATAGTAGCATTAAGGATGGAGCCACCGTGCAGATCTGCATACGGACTCACATCGGTGCCACCTCCAGCTAGGCCTAACCGAAGCGGAGCTTTACTTCTAATAATCATGGGAGCAAAAATAAGCGTACTTCATTAATGAAAAGTGGTTAACAGTTAACAAGAATATTCTTATGCTCTTTTTTTAGCCATGTCTAAAGCTACATCCACGATCATATCTTCTTGACCACCTACCATTTTTCTCTTGCCAAGCTCTTGCAAAATATCTGCAGTTTTCAAATCGTACTTTTGAGCAGCACGCTCACTATGTAGTAGAAAACTAGAATATACGCCTGCATAGCCAAGGCTCAGGGTCTCTCTATCTACTCTTACAGGTCTTTCTTGCAAAGGTCTTATTACATCATCTGCCAAGTTCATGAGCATATGCAAATCAGAATTATGAGGTACATCCATTCTATTGAGCACTGCTATCAATACTTCCAGCGGGCAATTACCTGCTCCAGCTCCCATACCTGCGAGTGATGCATCTAGTCTAGTAGCACCATGTTGCATAGCTACTATAGTATTAGCCACTCCAAGACTCAAATTATGATGACAATGAATGCCTATTTCCGTTTTCGAATCTAAGGTATCTGAAAAAGCTTTTATTCTGTCAGCTACTCCATCCATAAGCAAGGCTCCAGCACTATCTGTCACGTATACGCAATCTGCTCCGTAGCTTTCCATCAATTTTGCTTGTTCGGCTAGTTTGGTTGGTTCATTCATATGAGCCATCATTAAAAATCCACCAACATCCATCCCTAGTTTTTTGGCAGCTTCTATGTGCTGTCTGCTCACGTCTGCCTCAGTACAATGTGTAGCTACCCGTACAGAACGAACACCTAAATCATATGCCTTATTTAAATCCTCTATAGTCCCTATGCCCGGTATAAGCAGTGTAGTAAGTACTGCATGATTTAGCTCAGATGCAAGCCCTTCTAGCCACTCCCAGTCTGTATGTGCACCAAACCCATAGTTGAAACTGCCGCCGCTTAGTCCATCCCCATGAGATATCTCGATGGCGTCTACCCCAGCTTTATCTAGTGATATCGCCAATTCTTTTAGCTGCTGTTTCCCGTATTGATGACGGATGGCGTGCATACCGTCTCTTAATGTAACATCTTGTATATACATAGTTTATTATAAGATTAAGTTTAAGAATAGTTCGAAGTTTAAAAGGATTCCGAAGTATTCCCTCTCTTCTTTATGAGAGTTATTAGTATTTTAATTAGTTGTGTATTTTCATCAATAAGCCTTTCACGCTCTTCTTCTTGACCTACTTGTCTTCTTTTCAATATTCTGAAATTGATATTCGTTTCTTTTAGTTCTTTAAATACGATACGCCCTTTGTTTATGTAATCTTTATCCGTTCCTTGCATTTCTCCAAAGTTTAAAGCGGAACTGCCCGCCGAACGAATTATCTGATTAGCAAGATAGTCATTTGAGAAGGTACGAGGTAATGTTTCAGCAAAATCCATAACATCCGCGGCAAACGCAATAAATCTCTCTTCTAAATCGAACTTCTTACTCATTCTTATGCTGAACCTTTTTCTAAACTTAAACTTTGCCTTTGACTTAATCTTAAACTTTTACCAGCTTCTCACCAACTGCCATAGCTGCACTAGTCATTATATCTAAGTTGCCCGCATACTCTGGCAAGTAGTGCCCTGCTCCAATTACTTGGAGTAGTACCGTTGTTTTCAGTCCGCTTTTATACCCGACTCCTTCTATAAATACGGGCTCACTTTCTGGTATATTATCAAATTGAACTTCTTGGTGCAAGGTATATCCGGGAACATATTTCTGTACCTCTGCTACCATATTATGTACACTTTTTCGTATCTCTTCTTTATCTGCTTGATCACTCAGCGTAAAGACCGTATCTCGCATTACTAGAGGAGGTTCTGCTGGATTTAGGATGATAATGGCTTTCCCCTTAGTAGCTCCTCCTACTTTCTCTATAGCTTCAGATGTAGTTTCTGTAAATTCATCAATATTAGCTCTAGTTCCTGGTCCTGCACTTTTGCTAGCTATACTGGCTACTATTTCTCCATAGTGAACTTTGGCTACTCTACTAACTGCCGCTACTATAGGTATAGTAGCTTGACCGCCGCAGGTCACCATATTTACATTTACTCTATTGTCTTCTGATAGGTCCACAGTCAACCCTAGCTTTTCACTAAGGGAGCTATCCCCATTTACGGCTGGAACAAAATAAGGTCCAACAGCTGCTGGAGTTAGATCCACCATTTTCTTTTTGGGGTATGCTTCCATCTTACCAAAGTTGTAAAGATGAGCCTTAGCACTTGTAGCATCAAAAACCACTTCGATCTCTTTCCAGATTGGCATTTTGATAAGTCCGTCTATTCCTGTGGCACAGATGTCCACTCCCATTCTTTGAGCTCTAGCTAATCCATCTGATGCTGCATCTATCCCCACAAAACAGCCCATCTCTAAGACCTCTGAGGTTCTTATGATCTTTATCATGAGGTCGGTACCGATATTACCGCTCCCTATTATTGCTACTTTCTTTTTCATTTTAGTTGTGTATTCTAAACTATAGCTAGCTGCACAGAACCTAGTCCTTCTATTACAGCTTCAAATTTATCTCCTTGCTCTATAGGCACCATAGGACCCAGAGCACCACTTAGTAGTACTTCCCCAGCCTTGAGCGGATTACCCATTTCTGCCATTGTCTGAGCTAGCCATAATGCTGCGTTCAGTGGATTATCCATACAGGCTGCACCTGAGCCTTCAGACACTACCTCACCATTTCTTATTAAACTCATTTTACATTTTTCTAAGTCTATTTGACTTAGGGGCACTCTAGATTCACCCAATATAAAATGACTGGCACTAGCATTATCTGCTATAGTATCCGTGATTTTAATATCCCAATTAGCTATTCGGCTTCCTACTATTTCTATACTTACTGCGGCATAGTCTATTGCATTTATTAGGTCAGACATGTTCACGTCCCCAGTTAGATCTTCAGATAATACAAAAGCAATCTCTGCTTCTGCCTTTGGTTGCTGCAAATGGCTAAAATGTAATACTCCTTCTCTCACTTGCATAGTGTCAAAAAGAACCCCGTAATCAGGCTGATCTACTCCCAATTGCTTTTGCACAGCAAATGAGGTTAGGCCAATCTTTTTGCCTACCACCTTTTCGTTTTGAGCAATTCTTTTATCTGTATTTATCTTCTGAATATTGTATGCTGCAGCTATATTATCTGCCCCTATAGTTTCTCGAATAGGACCTATAGCTTGGCCACTTACTTGTGCTTGTAGCAAGGCATCCGCAGCTCGTTGCTCTATGCTTAGATTACTCATATATGTGGCCAAAGGTACATCATTTCAAACTGGACTTCAGTCGACTTTTTAGATGAATAAGATAAGGTCCTTGTTATAAACGGTTTAATAATAGGTGAATACGGTTCTGTCGCATTAACTTCTTCAATTTAATAAAT
>DNBZ01000355.1 GCA_003484585.1 Bacteroidota bacterium
GAAGGTGATAAACTAGGTCAGAATTATCCAAATCCTGCCAAAGAAAAAACATATGTAAATGTGGAGTTCTCTTCTATGGAAGCTACTCTAACTTTATCTAACATACTAGGTCAAGTTATTCAAATTCAAAAATTACCTCAATCTGGCACATACATCATAGATGTTACCAATATTCAAGAGGGCGTATACTTTTACACACTAGCTGCTGACGGTCATAAAGTGACCAAGAAGCTTACAGTGAAAAAGTAGTCGTAGTCCACTTAAACCATCCTTTTATTCAATGTTTTGCAAGTTTAGGTATTAGTCGTTCAACCTTTTTTGTTTTCTTGGGGTCTTAGTAATACCCATGAAAATAAATCTCCACCTCACCATATTACTTTGCACCCCGCTTTGGATGAGTGCACAAGACTTCGGAGCCATTTCGCAAAATAATCTAAGCGAAATCTATGCTACGCTTACTAACCCACCCAAATACAAGCTCAGTTAAGGAAGGAGACTGAAAAATGTGCATTTGGATTTCTAGTGAATACTATCCCTTCTATTCGCACATTTACTGCAGGTGCATATGCTCAAATGAGACCATTTTTTATGTGCACTGCAAATTTGGGAACACTCTTTTTAAAGAAGATGTATAATCCTTCATTCTATACAGGATTATTTTACACGATCAGATACAAAGCGGATGACACTATCGAAAATCATAGAAGTTTCTGCACAAAGAGAACACGTGCTCATATTTGGAGTGGGATGTGATTATCGGGAGATAAAATACTCAAAAACAGCCTTCCTACCGTACTGCATTACTCGCAGTTTTTTAGCTCTTTTCTGCCGTTTTAGTTTTGGATTAAAGTTGTGCGTATTAATGAAAATAGTTTGTAATTTTTGCTGAGGACCTAGGTGTCTTCGGTTTAGGTGCTCACTACTCAGCCCACTAAACGCACCCATAAAATCGCCAGTTCTTCCAATGGTTCTTGTAGCTATATCTAGCGTAGAACTGTCGGTCTCTAGTTTTATACCAAGGCTATGGATGTTGCATTTATAGTAAGAATTGTCACCACTATTTACCGTTACTAAAGTATCGAATACGAAAAAGGGATAGTTGTCTAAGACTCCTCCGTCTACCATTACTTTAGTAGTAGAGTCTGCATCCTTTTTTTCTACTAAACTGCCATCTGGCTGCATAAAAACAGCCTCAAAATACATTGGAATACTGATGCTGATGCGAACGGCATCTAATACTTGCATGGTAGGATATGTCTCGTGGCTGAATACTTCTGTTTTTTGGTCAGTAAGGTTAGCACCTGTGAGATAAAGTAACTTTACGTTCTTGCCAGATTGGTGTGCTATGTAAAGTTCTTCAAAGGTGAGATCTGGTGAAAATCCTTTGGCCGCCATTACCTTGCCAAGGTCTTCTATAAGTTTATCTGTTTTATAATATCCGTATGTTTTCTTCACGCGGATTAACCCTCCGATTAGTGGAAATCCTACTTGATTATACTTGCCGAAGTTGGTGTTGAGATTTAGATGACGAATTTCCTTTCCTGAGTATCCCAGAGCGTACATCATGCCATTCATAGCCCCAGAACTGGTGCCTGCTACTCGTTCTATACTATCAGATATACCAAGACTATCTAGCACTTCTAAAGCACCAGCGTAAGCTATGCCTTTCATCCCGCCACCCTCTAATACCAGGTTAGTATATTGTGCGTGAGAAACACAGCTAAAAGCTATAAGTATAAATGTAAATACAGATTTCATTGTTATTCTAACGGTTTGTTACTGTGGATTATTGAGTGTTATTATAACATATTTGAAGATCAAATAGGCTAACGTAACTGCAATAGTAGACAATGCAGCATACACGATAAAGTACACAATGCCCCAAATTACTAATAAGTCGTATTCAATGGAAATTATGGCAATTAGATTAGAAACACACAGCGTAATCACTCAGATAATGAGTAATCTATAGGGAAATCCTAGACTCCTAAACCTCACGCCAAAAACATATTCCCAATCATAAAATATAGGAATAGTCCAAGAAGGTCATTGCTTGTAGTAATAAATGGCCCCGTCGCTAGTGCAGGGTCTATTTTTAATTTATCCAAAGCCAGTGGAACTATAGTGCCTATCACTGCGGCCATGAGAATAACACTCAGCAGAGCTAAGCTTACAGTCATCATTATATCTAAATGATTACCTGATATGTATCCGTAACCCAACAGTAGTCCAGAACAGACTAAACCATTAATAATAGCTATGGCTAGTTCCTTGCCGAGCTTACCCCAAACGTCACTATTTGTAATCGAGTTATTTGCTAATCCTTGTACCATAATAGAGCTAGACTGTACACCCACGTTTCCTGCCATTGCCATAATGAGTGGCATGAAGAGAGCTAGCTGTACATTTTTAGTAAGTTCTTCTTCGAAACCTCCTATCACCAGCGAACTAGCGATACCGCCAGCCAACCCAATGATAAGCCAAGGTAGACGTGCTTTAGTATTACTTATTACGGTATCAGAGGTGTCTTTCCTCCCACTGATCCCAGAAAGCATTTGGTAATCCTTATCCGCTTCTTCTTTTACGAAATCTATAATATCATCAAACGTGATACGGCCTACAAGTCTATTAAAAGCGTCTACAATAGGTAGTGCTACTAGGTCATATTTTTGGATAGTGGCTGCTACCTCTTCCCCTGACGTATACGTGTATTCGTAGATGATATTATCGTTGTATATTTCATCTACAGTCATTTTTTCTTTGGCTAATAGTATAGCCTTCAGCGAGACCCAACCCACTAGCTCATCATAGTCGTCTACTACATATACGGTATATACCTTGCTTACTTCTTCAGCTTGTAGACGTATCTCGTCAGTACACTGTTTTACAGTCCAGTGGAGTTTTACTTTTATAAGCTCTTTGGCCATTAGACCCCCTGCTTCATTATCTGCGAATTTGAGCAGTGAGGATATATTTTTACTGTGTTCTTTATCTTCGAGTGTACGCAGTATTTCTTTGCCCTGGGTAGTATCCATGGAGTTCAGTATATCTGCAGCGTCATCGGAGTCTAAGTATGCAAAGAAGTCATTTGCTATCTGGTCATTTGTATATCCATCAAGGAATTTGAGTTTTACATCTGCTTCTAGTTCAGTGAGTACGTCCACCTTCTTTTGAGGCTCTAGGAGCGATGCTACATATACAGCCTCGTCTAGTTCTAAGTCATCAAATAATTCAGCAATATCCGCAGGATATAACTTTTCCAATACAGGGAGTAGTTCTTCCTGATCCTGTGCTTTTATTAGAGCTACTAGCTCTTCTATGGACTCTTTTGTGATTTCAATCGCTGGCATGTTGCTCTATAAAGGCTGTTAATTCTTCGAACTGTAAATGTGTCAAATTCTCGGGACGCAAGGTAGCATATTGATGTGTATTAAGTATCTCCTTTGGAATAATCGTGGCTAAACCGTTACTCAGCGTTTTTCTCCGCATCCCAAAGGATGTCTTAACTACCCGCTTTAGTAGCTTAGGATCGCATTTCCATTGGTGATTTACTCGTGTAGCTTTCACTACTATACTATTTACTCGCGGAGGAGGGTTAAATGCTTCTGGTCCTAGCGTCATTACCTTCTCTACCTTGTAGTAAAATGGAGTGAGTACGCTCAGTATACCGTAATCTTTTTTGTCCTTCGGTTGAGCTACTAATCGGATACCCATTTCTAGTTGAAACATGCCTACCCATCGCTCTACTAGATCAGTGTTTTCTATAATTTTAAAAACAATCTGAGATGAAATGTTGTAGGGGAAGTTACCAATAAGACTAAACTGCTCACTGTAGTAATCACGCAGGTCTACTTTCAGAAAATCAGCCTTAATAAGTTCAATATTTTTAAAATGCTCGTCCAAGTAAGTAGCCGCTTCAGGGTCTATCTCTACTGCTCTAAAACGTTTAGCTGCAGTTAACATAAATTGAGTAATAATACCCATTCCTGGCCCTACTTCTAAAACATCTTGAGTACTAATATCTCCAAGACCATCGACAATTGTTTTGGCAGTGGTCTCACTAGTAAGGAAATGTTGTCCGAAGTGTTTTTTTGCTTTCAAGATAGTTCTTGCTTAATCCAAGTTAGGAAGTCTTGTTTTCCTTCTATTTTATTGGCAATAGTAATGTGTCTTAGATTCTCACTGCCGCTCAGGTCTTTAATTTTTATCCAATCTTTCTCTGTGCAGACTAAGGTAGCCCCTTTTGCCGCTTTAATTAAATTGCCTAACTCATTCTGTGTGAAGCTATGGTG
>DNBZ01000376.1 GCA_003484585.1 Bacteroidota bacterium
CTTAGGAATTCAATTTGGGTTTGCACTGCAAGGCGGATTCATGTCACGTATTTTTCAAACTTTGGGAGCAGAACCTCATCAAATTCCTGGTCTTTGGCTTGCTGCCCCATTGGCAGGATTAATAGTACAACCTATTATCGGTTATATGAGCGATAGAACATGGAGTACTAGATATGGTAGACGAAAACCTTACTTTTTAATAGGTGCTATTTTAGCTTCGATAGCCTTGTTTTATATGCCACACTCGCCTCTATTATGGGTTGCCGCAGGAAGTCTATTGATGCTAGATGCTTCTATCAATATAAGTATGGAACCTTTTAGAGCATTGGTAGCAGACAAGCTAGATGAGTCTCAGCGTTCTTATGGTTTTATGGTGCAGACCCTCATTATAGGTATAGGTACTTGGATAGCTAGCCAGCTGCCGCTTGTGCTTACTAAAATAGGTGTGAGTAATGAAGCCGCAGATACTATGATACCGGACAATGTAAAGTATGCATTTGCTATAGGTACAGCAGTATTCTTGCTTTCTATTTTGTATACTATATTCACTACAGAAGAATATCCTCCAGAAGATCTTGAAGAATTTGAGAAGGAAAAGAAAGAGACCGCAGGTTTTATAAATGCAGCTAAAGAGATCCTTAAAAACATCATAGAAATGCCTCTTACTATGAAGAAGCTAGGAGTAGTTCAGTTTTTCTCTTGGTTTGCATTCTTTACCATGTGGAGCATGGCTACGCCAGCTCTCACCGAACATGTGTTCGATTCACCTAAGCCGAATTTTGAACTAGTAGATAAGGCTGACTTTGCTCAAATGGCATCTTATAAAGTAGCAGATGCTAGTTTCAATAATGCTGCTGATTTAGTAGGCTCTGCAATGGGGACCTATGGACTAAGTTCTATGGTCTTTGCCTTCCTTTTTGTCCTTATCACTAGGAGGATGTCTATCAATAGAAAGTATGTGCATATGGGTAGTTTAATAGTAGGTGGGTTAGGATTTATATTGATGTATTTTTCTCATTCTCAAAATATGCTACACGTTTGTTTTGCTCTTATTGGCATTTCTTGGGGAAGTATTCTTTCTTTACCATATGCTATGCTAAGCAGTTCTATAGATCCTAAAAAAATGGGGATTTTTATGGGCTTATTTAATATGTTTATTGTTATTCCTCAAATTGTAGCAGCTCTTGGGGGAATTAATTTCTTATCGAATACCGTTTTTGGTGAGGCTACTATTAATACTATGCTCCTAGCTGGTTCTTGTCTTATAATAGCGGGAATAAGTAATCTACTTATTACCAATAAAAAAGCAATACGATATCAAGCAGACTCTAATTTATGAAAATTAGACTAGTCTTTACTTTTACTTTTGTTTTATCAGTTCTTCTAGTATTTTCTCAACATAGCTTACCGCCAAAAGGTGAGTTGTTTCGAGACAATGTAGTGCCTAGTATTTATGTAACTCTTCCTGCGGATTCGCTTGCAGATATTTTAGATTATGATAATCGATTGAGTGACTATCACTACCACGCTAGTTTTGTATTTGATAATGGAGTACTACGAGATTCTATAGCCGTGGTCGGTTTTAGGCTACGAGGAAATACCTCTAGAAAATCACAAAAAAAGTCATTCAAAATATCGTTTAATGAATATGTCTCTGGTCAAAAATACCAAGGATTAGAAAAGCTCAATATAAATGGAGAACACAATGACCCAAGCTTGAGTAGGGCTAAGTACTGTTTCGATTTTTTAGATTATCTAGAGGTGCCCGCCTCTCGTACTAATCACGTACGACTCTATATAAACGGTGATTACTTTGGGATATACCTAAACGTGGAGCACTATGACGAAGAGTTTACTAAAAGTAGGTTTAATGGCAAAGGCAATTTATACAAGTGTACCTATGGTGCAGATTTACAATATCGAGGTGCTGCTGGTAACAGCTATAAGCTTGATTATTATGAAATTAAAAACCCTGACGGGCCAAATGCGTATGAGGATTTAGCTCGGTTTATCACGGTCTTAAATAACACTTCTTCTTCAGATTTCGAATGTGAAATAGAGCAAATATTTAATGTAAACAGCTACCTGAAATGTCTAGTGATGGATGTTTTAAGTGGAAACTGGGATGGCCCAAATTATAATAAAAACAATTTTTATCTGTATTCCAACACCCATTCTGCTCAGTTTGAGTACATACCATATGATTTAGACAATACCTTAGGGGTCGATTTTTTAGGAGTAGAATGGAGTGATAGGAATATCTATAACTGGAGTAAAAGCAATGCTAACAGACCCTTATTTACTAAAATAATGGAGAGGGAAACATACCGCAATAGATTTAACTATTTTTTGGATAAGGCATTAAGCGAATATTTTAATCCTACGCTAGCTAATGATAGGTTCAATGACATTAGGTTGCTCATAAGTGATGCGGCAAAAGCAGATACTATAAGAACGCTAGACTATGGATACACTTGGTCAGATTTTAATAGTTCGTTTGGTTATTTCAGCAAAGATCATGTAAAGTATGGGATCCAAGATTTTGTAACTCGCAGGTATAATTCTGCTGTAAGTCAGATGCAAACATTAGAAACGACAGGAGGAATACCCCTGTGGCACGCTGCAGTGCTCAATGCTGTGGGCGATTCCATTACATATACTATAAGAGTAGAGGAGGAGGAGATTTTAGAGTCTGTAGTCGTAAATTATAACTGGGAATATCAGTCTGCTATGTGGGTCGATACTTTAGACGTCTTGGATTCTGTAAATCATTTGTATTCTAAAACTATAGCTTGGCATCCTACCCTGAAGCAAGTGGCGTATTCTTTTACCCTAAATGGGAGCACTATATCTACTGAATATCCAGTATGTGATATGTTCTCACTTGTGAAGCCTTCTAATGATATAAAACTATATATCAATGAGTTGATGGCTGACAATAGCACTACTAAAATGGACGGGGATGGTGAATACGAAGATTGGATAGAGATTTTTTACAATGGAGATAGTCCAATAAATATAGGAGGATACTATCTGACAGATAACCTCAGTAACCCATTCAAGTATAAACTGCCAGCTACTACTATGTTGCCGGGAGGGTTTAAACTAATATGGGCAGATGATGGGGTAGGAGCAGACCACGCCAATTTTAAACTCTCCAAAAGTGGAGAAATTCTTGCCCTTTTTGATGCAGCAGGCTCACTTATAGACTCTATCAGTTTTATGGAGCAATCTAAAGATGTGTCACTGGGTAGAGCAAAAGATGGGGATCCTAGCTGGATTTCATTTGCAGAGTCTACTCCAGGTTATTCCAATACAGGATTTTCTAGAATAGATGAGTTGCAAAGTCAAGTTTCGGTATACCCTAATCC
>DNBZ01000329.1 GCA_003484585.1 Bacteroidota bacterium
GTTCGATTCCCCTACGGGCTACCATAAGGGACTTTGCTTAAAGTAAAGTCCCTTTTTTAATGCCTTAAATTTTGATAATCAGCGAGTTAAGTAGGTGTAAAAATGTTCGACTTGGGGTGAAAGTTGGATGTGAAATATGATTGACTATTTGATTGAAATACACCTTGGGAAAGGGGCAATAAAGCAAATAAACGCCTGAAATTCAGAATATTAAATCGTTCAATTGAATGTTCGACTTGGTGATTGAAGATCTAAATCGTATCTAGCCCCAACTGTTTCAAATACTTATTATGCTCTGTCAATGATTTAGAGGCTCTCTTCTCTATTTCTTCTAGTTTTTCATTGACTTCTTTCAAGTCAATAATTGGCTCTGGCTTGGCGGTACTTACATACCTAGAAATATTAAGATTGTAGTCGTTCTTCTCTATTTCATCCATTCCTACTCTGCGAGCATAACGCTCAATAGGCTCTTCAGGTCGATTTTGATACGTGTCTACTATTCTTTCTATATCCTTTGCTCTCAGATGGTTCTGACGTTTCCCTTTTTTAAAGTTTTCTTCATCGCTTGCATTGATAAACAAAACATCATCATCCTTTTTACATTTCTTTAAGACTAAAATACAAACTGGTATTCCTGTAGAAAAGAAAAGGTTTGATGGTAAACCGATTACAGTGTCTATACTTCCGTCTTTTAGTAGCTTTTCTCTGATGCGATGCTCTGCTCCGCCTCTGAAAAGTACCCCGTGTGGTAAGATGATTGCCATAGTGCCTTCATCGCTCAAAAAGTGAAAACCGTGCAGCAAGAAAGCAAAATCTGCTGCCGACTTAGGTGCTAAACCAAAGTTTTTGAAACGGAAGTCTTCCGCCATAACTTCTGATGGGTCCCAACGCAAACTAAAAGGGGGATTCGCTACAATAGCATCAAAGGTCACTTTCTTAGCCGGATTCATCTCGCTCAGTATGCTCCAGTCATTTTTCAGTGTATCTCCGTGATGTATATCAAACTCTGAGTCTTTTACTCCGTGTAGGAGCATATTCATACGTGCGAGGTTATACGTGGTTATATTTTTCTCTTGTCCGTAAATACGGCTAACCGTACCGCCACTTTTTTCTATTTTGTTTTTAACGTTGAGCAACAACGAGCCAGAACCACAAGTAAAATCGAGCACTCTGCTAATTTTATTTTTCTTCCCTGTTTTGGGGTCTTGTCCGTCTAGAGTTACTATCTCTGATAAGATGGTAGATAGCTGCTGTGGTGTATAAAACTCCCCTGCTTTTTTACCCGAACCTGCGGCAAATTCACCTATCAGATATTCATACGCATCTCCCAGTGTGTCGCTATCGGTATCAAAATCGGCTATGCCTTCCGATATTTTTTGAATAATGGTACTGAGTTTTTTATTTCTCGCTCCGTAGTCTTTCCCTAGTTTCTCGGAGTCTAGGTTAATCTCTGAGAATAATCCTTTGAAGGAGTTTTCAAAAGATTCGTTTTCGATGTATTTAAAACCTTTTTGTAGTGTTTTTAAAAGATCATCGTGCTGTGTACGTGCTAGCTCTGAGATGCTACGCCAGAGGTATGCAGGCTCTACTACGTAGTGCACTTTTTTACGCATTTGTTCTTCAAACGCTTCTATACTCTCCTCGTTAGCCTCATACCATACTGAGAGAGGTGTACGCATATCTTCCTCGTCTAGACTTGGATAGTCACGGCCTAGCTCTTTCTGTACGGATGCCTCATAGTTATCAGACAAGTAGCGAAGGAATAGGAAGGATAGCATATAATCCCGAAAGTCATCGGCATTCATTGCTCCTCTAAGTTCATTGGCTATGCCCCAGAGCGTTTTACCTAATTGTTCTTGTTGTTTTACGGTCATTGTTATTTTGCTTCTGCTGGTTCAATAAATATTTCAGGTAAATAGAACTCATATTTCTCTAGAAATCCATCTAAAATATTCTTAAATAAATCTTTATTATCTGCACCCATTTCTCTTGGGTCGTAAATGGAATATTTTCCGTGACTAAAGAGATTTAATGCTCTATTGAATAGGACTTCATCTTCTGCTAAGTGCTCTATGCACTTGTTTATTTTATCGTATCCAAAAAAACTAGCCGTCTTTTCTAAAATACTTCTAAGTGTATTGAAGTGGTGAGTGTAGATTTCTCCTGATTCCACCACTTGCTTTAGTTGGCTAATTATCGCAATGTGGTGAAAGAAAGGTACATCTCCTGTGTCGCTAAGCATATAGGTAAAGTCCTTTTTGGTATGCAAGTAATAGGTTTTATTCTTTACCTTCCTCACTAATTCATTAAACATTACATTAAAGAAAAGGCCGTGATGAGTTGATACTACTGTCTTAATGTTGTTGTCTTCCCTTCTGATAAGATTGCCCAAGTCACAAGCAACAGCTATAGCTTTGTTCTCGTCTAGTGAAGAAATAGGATCGTCGATGTATATGAACTTCACCCAATTGTATGCTCCAGTATCATCGTCACTATTTACTTGGTCTATTGCTATTTCGCAAATGGCCAAAAAGAAACACCAAATAAAGAGATTTTCTTCACCTCTAGAAATTTTTATATTCTCTATTGTTTCGGCATTTCCTTCTTCATTTATGATACTGCGAGAAAACACCACGGTATAATTTTCGTAATCTATTCTGAAACTCAGATTCACGTAGTTTTGAAAAAGAGTACCGATTTTAGTCTCCATTTCCAATTCTTGTAGACCGTTAAAAAAGGCAGAATCTCTATTGAAAGTTAAACTTCTCTCCGTGTCATTTTCAAGGTCATTATTCCAGATAAACAGATCTTCGGTAAATGCATTGAAGTATAAAGTGTCTCTTGGTGGGTTAGCAATTTTCCCCATTTCTTTAAACTCCATAGATAACCTTGTTTTCCCAGTGCCATTATGGGCAAAGAAGAGTATTAGGTCTTTTTCTTTTCGATTATCGCCTGTGAGGTCTTTACGAAAATGAGTGGCAACCTCTGCTAAATTGTTAAAGTTAGTACTCATATCTCTTAATTCACTTTAGGAAACAATCCCTGCATTAGTCCTTTTTTATGCTCTTGCAGGCTTTCTATCTTATCGCTTTGTGCCGCTATGAGGTCATCTACCGAAGACAAGCAATCGGCTATTTTTTGTTGTTCTTTGGGATTGATAGGAAGATTAATCGATAAATATTTGATATCATCACTATTTACAGATT
Source organism: Bacteroidota bacterium (assembly GCA_003484585.1). GTDB lineage: Bacteria > Bacteroidota > Bacteroidia > NS11-12g > UBA9320 > UBA9320. The sequence continues at coordinate 3,207 of DNBZ01000329.1, forward strand.
CAAAAGTTCCACCTTGTGAGATGTTTTTCCAAAATGGTTCATAAGAAATTAACCATTGATAAATAAATTCTTGATTAGTTTTTTGTGTTGCACGGATAGCAGAAATACCTCTACCAATACAAGCTTTGTGAAATGATTTAGCAACGGTACCTACAGGAGCTCTTACGCTTAAGAGAATATCTCCAACTTTACATTGTTTCGTTGTTTGAGATGTATATATTCTAGGTACAGATTTTCTATTTTGAATATCGGCATTTCCCTGCAATAGAGGCAAGCCAATGTTGTTTTCATTGTAAAAAGTAGATTTTGGAGAAGAACCCATTATAATTATAGCGACATCTTGATCTCCCAACTCCTTCTCCTCCCAATCCCCATCACCTTCAAACTCAGGGAAACGAAACTTTGGTACTATTTCTCCTTCTGCAGGAAATAGCTGCTGCAACAACCCTTTTTTATGGTCTTTGAGCAAGTCTAGCTTTTCGGTTTCGGCACTTATTACTTCATCTAGTGAGGATAGACAATTGGCAATTTTTTGTTGTTCGTTAAAATCTATTGGTTTAAGAAATGGAAACGTTAGGACATCATCTTTTTTTAAGTTCGTTTGCTTATTTCCATCATCAAAGGCTAAGAAATACGGGTTTCTATTCTGAACATAGAATAGAAACTTATTGTCGATATCCGTTGGTGTAATCTTACAAATTCTTTGATTTACAGTGTATGTATCGTTACTGTCTACATAAAAACATTTAGCTATCGCTCTTCCATTTGGTACATCGCTTAAAACCATTAAAATATCACCAATGCCTGCTTTTAAATTAGCGGAATCGCTGTATTTAACCACTTCTCCATCGGTAGAAATAAATTTAGAATTGACAACTTTGTAATTACCTGATTCAGAGATTTCTTGCTCGTGAGCTTTACCGTTTTCATAGTCTGCTACTTCTTCCAAAGTAGTTTCTATCCACTCTCTTTCCTTCTCAAACTCAGGGAATCGCAAGGCAGGTATTTTTTGTTCTTCCTTATTCATATGCGTTGAGTCCAGCTATTTCTCGCCCTTGGGCTAGTCTTTTTAGTACGGGTATGAGCTGCTGCATTAGGGCTTCTTCTTTGTCTTTGCGGTCTTTCCAGCCTAGCTCTAGCGGTGCTAGTAGGTCGGTTAGTTTCTCCCCATCAAAAATCATTCGGTCCATAATATCGTCTATAAAAGCCTTTAGGCTCTCTGTAGTGATGCCATTGGTTTGGGCTATGGCATTTAGTTCTGCATTGGCTTTTTGGTCTTTAAAGGCTTGATAGTCTTTTTTTATCTGCTCTTCAGTTAGTTTATCACCTATTTGTAAAGCATTGATGTAGGCAATGATATCGTCCCGCTCATCTTGCATATTGGCACTGGAGCTCAGTAGATTTATAATCTGCTCCTTGGTCATTTTCTGCTTAGAGCTAGGCTTGTTGTGCATATTCTTAGCCACTAGCCCTATGATGTAGTCATAGTCTATGATGGCAGAGGAGAATAGCACAAACTCAAAATCGAGTTGCTCTACCTCAGGAGAGGCGTTGCCTTTGTCTTGCATCGCTTTCAGACGTTTGGCGGTATCTAGGTAGTTGCTTTTGAAGGAGCGGAAATCGTCCGTAGGCAGCAAGGTCTCTATGGTATGAGCTTGGTCTACATCTAGGTCGGTGTATTGGTCTAGTTGGGTTTTGAGTCGTTGTACTTCTTTGAAGGTATTGATAAATTCGGCTCTAGCTTGGTCTCCTTTCAGATTAGCCACTTCGGCAGGCGAGCATTCCAGTCCTTTACCTTCCATAAAGCCTTGTAAGTTAGCCACGGCTTCTTGGTACTTTGCTATCACTACAGGTGCAGCATCTACCACCCATATTTCTTTCGGATTTTCTACTTTTTCCCCAGAGAAGAGCATCATCGCCTCATCTACGGCATTTTCTTGATGCCTAAAGTCCAGGATGTTCCCGTAAGGCTTGGTATCGTTTATCACTCTATTGGTACGAGAGAAAGCTTGTATCAGTCCGTGGTGTTTTAGGTTCTTGTCCACGTACAGCGTATTGAGATACTTAGAGTCAAAACCAGTGAGGAGCATATCTACTACTATGAGCACGTCTATCTTGTTGTGGTGCGGATAGTCCTTGTTGCTATACTTCTGATCCTTAATGCGTTGCTGCACATCTTGGTAGTAGCCATCAAACTCATTGATGGAATGGTTGGTGTTGTATTGTAGATTGTAGTCTTTTATGATACGAGTAAGAGCTTTTTTCTTCTTCTCCGGTTCTACTTTGTTATCTTCTTTTTCCTGAGTTAGATCATCTTGGAGCTGCTTGATGTCAGCTTTATTCTTTTTATCCTTTGGGTCTTTATCCTTCAGGGCTTTTACAGGTGGCGAAAACACGCAAGCAACATTCAATGGACGATAGTCTTGGTTTTCCGTGATAAGTTCCTCTTGTACATCACCAAAGAGTTCGTAGTAGGCTATGGCATCGTTTATAGAGTTGGTAGCCAAAATACTATTGAATCTGCGGTAGTGCGTAGCTCTATCGTGTTTGTCTATAATAGCGTTGACCGCAGCTAGTTTAAAGCTACTGTCTTCTATGGCTATCTTAGTATCGGGCTTGAAATAGTCGATATGAAAACGCAGTACGTTTTTATCTTCTATGGCGTGGGTGATGGTGTAGGCGTGCAGCTCATTTTGAAATACATCTTCCGTCGTTTTGTAAGATGCTTCTTCCCCTTCTATGGTCTTGTAGGTGGAGTTTTCATCAAAGATAGGCGTACCTGTGAAACCAAAAAGTTGTGCTTTTGGAAAAAAGTTTTTGATGGCCTTGTGATTATCTCCAAACTGTGAGCGGTGACACTCGTCAAAAATGAAAACTACTCGTTTGTCTTTAAGCGGTTCGAGCCTGTCTTTGAAAGTAGGCTTGTTTTCTTCTTTCTTTTTGAGATTTCTGTTACTATTTTCATTCAGAGCTAGTCCCAGTTTTTGAATGGTAGTGACGATAATCTTATCGGCATAATCCGTGGAGAGCATTCGCCTTACCAAGGTTTCGGTATTGGTATTGTCTTCTACACTTCCCTCTTGAAACTTGTTGAACTCCTCTCGGGTTTGCCTATCAAGGTCTTTTCCTGCTACTACAAAAAAGCATTTTTCGATATTGGGATTTTCTTTGAGCAGAGTAGAGGCTTTGAACGAGGTAAGTGTTTTACCACTTCCTGTAGTGTGCCAGATATATCCATTGCCACGGTTTTGGTCTATACAATCCACTATAGCTTTCACAGCATAGACTTGATATGGACGCATTACGAGTATTTTTTGCTCACTAGCTACAAGTACCATATAGCGACTTATCATCTGCCCTAAGGCACATTTTGATAAGAATTTTTCAGCAAACTCATCTAGGTGGTTTATCTTCTTGTTGTTCTCATCTGCTAATTCATATACAGGCAGAAACTGCTCTTCAGCATTAAAAGCAAAATGCTCATTATTGTTATTAGCAAAGTAGAACGTCTTGGTCTTGTTGCTCACTATAAAAAGCTGCATAAAACACATCAGCGAATTGGTATAGCCGTTACCCAAATCATTTTTGTATTCTACAATCTGCTGCATCGCCTTATTAGGGCTTACGTGAAGAGTTTTTAATTCTACTTGCACCACTGGCATACCGTTTATTAGAAGTATAACATCGTATCTGTGATTGCTAGTTTTTGTATTTATACTGAGTTGATTAATGACTTCAAAATCATTTTTGCACCAGTCAGTAATATTTACCAGCGTGTAATGCAATGGGGTGTCATCCTCTCGTATAAAGGTGTTGGTCCTTCGCAGTCGATTAGCAGCCTCAAAAACGTCAGGACTTATAATCTCATCAAGTAGTTTTTCAAACTCAGAGTCCGTTAGGTTTACTCTATTAAGCTTCTCAAATTTTTTGCGAAAATTTTGTTCAAGACCTTCCCTAGTCGTAATATCCTTACGATAAGTGTATTTGAGTCCTTGTAGTTTACCTACAAAACCATATTCTATAGCTGCTTCGTTTACTACACTTATTTCCATTTTGTTTTACTACTCTGAGTCATTTGGATGCTCTTGTTTTGCATCCTACTCAAATAAGGCACCAAAGTAATTAAGTTTTTAGAATATTGAAGAATGTGAAGGTAGGAATTTATTGATTCAAGTTATTTATCGCAAACAACGTTTTCTCCACCTCAATAGGCTCCAAACTCTTATCTTGTTGTCTAAAAACTAATCCTTTGGGGAAGATGACTTTTTGAAGTCTACGCTTTTGGTAAACATCACCATCTAGCCAGAGGGTATGGATGCTTTGAGCCAAGGCAAGAGCCTCGTTAATGCCTTGGTCCATATTTGGTATAGAGTTGGGTTTGAGCATTAGTAGCTCCTTTTCTACCGCTGCGATTGCTTTCTTCTCTTTACTCGCTACCTTTTTATAAAGATCCTTCTCAATTTCACCATAAGCGAAACGCTCATCGAGGACATCTATTTTCTTTTTGTGTTTGTTCAGCTCTTTTATGAGTCGTTGCTCATCGTTAAGTTGCTCTGTATAGAAAGACATCATCATATCCCGTAGTTTCTTTTTTACCTCAGGAACGGAAGATGGTTTTATGGTGAATGATTTTAGCAGCTCATAGAAAGTATTATGCATTTGATTCACGTTCACATTAATCTTGCACCCTTTGGTGCTGCACTTATAGTACCAGTTCCCTCTTCTACGTGATACTTCATAGCCTGTGAGACGTTTGATTTTGCATTTAGGACATTGAATGAAGTTTTTAAGTGGGACAAACTCATTTGCTTCAGTTTCTTTAATACGTTTTTTAATTACACGCTTGAGCTTATTGACTTGGAAGAAGAGTTCTTCATCTATAATCGGTTCGTGCTTCCCTTTAATGATTTCACCATCGAGCAATGCGTGTGAGAGATAACCAATGTAGGTTACGTTACAGAAAATCTTGCTCAATGACTTATGCTTAATGTTTAAACCCAATAGTTTTAGCTTATGTGAAATTTCAACATTGGTAAAACCACCTCTAGCTTTCATCTCAAATGCTCTTTTGATAAGAGGTGCAACCTCGCTATGAACAAGTTTTTTCTCTTTGGTGCCGCAGTACTTATAACCCTTTGGGGCAATACTCACCCAATAACCGCGTCTTACTTTTTCTGCCATTCCTGCGATTGTTTTGGCTCTTCTTTGTTGGTTATCAAAATGTGAAAAGACCAACATTATGTTTTGGTGTAACTCACCGCTGGGCTCATATGTATTGGTTGGTTGCGTTACTGCAATGATCTGTGTTCCTTGCTTTCGGAGCTGATCCGATAAGTATATAGCATTAGCCCCGGACCTACTAAACCTGTCCATAGAGTACAGAAGTATAGCAGAAATTGATTTCTTATTACGCCGCACATACTCCATCATTTTCTGAAATTCTACCCTTTCTTCATTCTTTGCAGATTCATAGGTGCCACCATACGATTCTAGTATGGAGTAACCGTTTCGTTCTGCATAGTTTCGTATAGCTTGACTTTGTACGTCCAAAGAAAGGTTTTCGGATTGCTCCTTACTACTCACTCTGGTATACATTACCGCAAGCTTTGTATCCTTGGTTTCTGCTTTTTTAGCTCCCTTGGCAAATTGCCCTAGGCTGAGCATTATCTCATTTTCTGTCATCGTTCAGTTGTTGGATGTTTAAGGGAATATAGCTCTACAACAATGCGACAGAAACTATCTAGAGCCATAGTTATATCCTTTCTTTCAGGGGTAGAAACAGTAGATTCTGGATCAGTATCTAAGGTGAATTTTGGTGATATGTCATTGTGAGATTTCAAATACGCTCTTTTTGGACTTTGTGATTCTTCTTGAAATTAGCGGTCTAAATCTTTGATTCTAACTCTATTTTTATCTCGCATAGTTTGCAAGAATTCAAGTCTTCTAACTCGAGTATCAATCTTTAGTAAATTTTCTCGTTCATCGAGTTTAATCAGTGCCTCTTTGGTGACACCTAGTTTCTTCCACGAATAGGGCTTTCCATTAGAATCTAGTACACCTTTGACTGAACCATCATTGTTGTAGTCTAAACCAATCCCGACGGATTTTAACTTCCTGGCAAACTCTACTTTGCTGCTTGAACGCTCTAATAGGTCTTTAATAAATTTCATAATTGTTGTTTTTTAATGTTCGATGTCTTTGTCCTGTTTTTGTTGTCTTTTTCTGATGTCTTCCATTTGCTGTAGTAGGGTATCTTCTTTTTGAATATCACGCACTTTTGATAGTGCATTGACTCGATCTTGATCTATTCCCAAGGTGCGAAAACGATATTTTTTACCCGAGGCAGAAATCACTCCTGTAATTTCATTATGGTTTGCACTCCGCTCGTAATGGAGTAGATTGCACTTGTTGAGATTTGCAATAAGAGCTTCTCTTGTTTTGCTGTTCTGCAAGCAAGTTTCTACCTGAAGAGTAATACGCTGCTTTATGGTTTGCCCTTGATGAGCGATGTTATGTTGTTGCTGAGAGAGTCCTTTACCCGTTCCGTGAACCACATCAGATTGGATATGCGGGTACTCTTGTTGGATATACTTTTCAAGCTCTTTTTTGAGCTCAATGAGTTCCTTTTTTCGTAGACCGCTTGCCTTATCCCTTCTATAGAAATTTGAGGCTTCCAACACATGCAGGTGGTTGTTATCAGTATCAAAATGCGGGATACCAAAGGCTACAATATCACCTCGGAGCTCAAAGTACTTGTGTGCTATCTGCTTCATATCGTCTTGCGATAATTCACTGCCCTTGATTGAAATGATCGTGTGATAACAGAAAATACGCCCACGTCTCTCACTGGTTCTATATGCCTCTTGTTCTAAGAAGGCATTTTCAATATCAGCGAGTGTTGCATTGGGCTGTAATCTCAAGTTATGAGCTATGCCATTATTCACCCCATCAAAAGCGAAAGCTTCTTCGCGGTTAATGTATCTAAGTGTCGTTCCAATGGCTATTGGATTATGTCTGGCAAGGAGCTTTAATATCATGGTGCTTGCTTTAAATAGTTCTGTAATTGTTGTTCAATGGATTCTAGTTCTGCAATAAGTTTTTTGTCTCCACTTTGAAAGACTGTATTAATCACCAATCCTATATTGCGATAGATATTTTCTAATTTTTTTCGATTTGGGATGTTCTGTACTTCTAATACTTTCTCAAGCAGGAGTATGCGAGCAAGAGCCGTTGGACTTTGCTGCTCATCTGAATGAGATTTGCAGAACTGTTCTACTTCTTTGAATTGTTCTGGTGTTAGGGCAAAACGCACCTCACGCTTCTTTTTTCTGCGGTGCTGTGCCCACTGCTTTTTATATG
>DNBZ01000071.1 GCA_003484585.1 Bacteroidota bacterium
GTGAGGAACTGAAAGCGTTTGACAAGCAGTTATACCCTACTTTTTCTAGCGTGCAGATGGCGTTGCTTGTAGGGTATGAAAGTAGATTTTCAGAGAAATGGAGTGTGTATGGTGCTGCAGGGATCAATTTTTTTGTATCCAGAACTTTGGATAGAGAAGGTTCTCAGTTGTATGATGAAATGGCTAAGAATGATGAGACAGGTTACGAAGAGCCCATAGCGGTGTATACTTATTCCAATGACTTAGAAGGAGGGAATATTTTAATGCGAACAGATCTGGGCCTATATCGTCAAGTATCTAAAACTTTGTTCCTAGATATGAGCATTACGGCTAAATCTTCTTTTACTCCGATTAATGAATTTGAGATAGAATATACCTCAAATTCTAATACTACTGTACAGAGAGCAAGACTAGAAACTAGAGGCTCTAGTGTGTCGCTAAACCTAGGCGTGAAATACAGAATTAATAAGTACTAATAGTACTCGTTGATAATTCGGTGTACAAGTCTACTAACTTTGCACAGCAAAATGGCCAAGTATCCGTCTATAAAAGAATTTCAATACGCCGATAATAAGGAGAAGTGGCACCACATTATTTTTGGGGCAGATACCAAAGAAGGTAGAAGATTTGATATCTGGTTACTTTGGTTTATCCTTTTTAGCGTCTTGGTGCTAATGGTGGATAGCGTAAGCTCACTTCACGAGAAATACGCACTTTATTTTAAATACTCAGAATACTTCTTTACTGCTATCTTCTCGTTGGAATATTTGGCTAGGTTATACGTAAGTGAGAATAAAAAGAAATATGTACTGAGCTTTTATGGTATTGTAGATTTGATAAGTACCATACCAACTTATCTTACATTCTTTTTTCCTGCATCTCAATTTTTTCGAATATTACGAACATTCAGACTACTAAGAATCTTTAAGGTGCTTAGGCTTACTAGTTTTATGGGTGAGGCAAAGGGAATGGGACAAGCACTCAAAAGAAGCGGAGCTAAGATTACAGTTTTCTTTGGTGTTGTACTTATTGTGGTGGTAGTAATGGGCACTCTCATGTACGTTATAGAATCTCCAGAAGCAGGTTTTACGAGTATACCCAGAAGTATATATTGGGCCGTGGTTACGCTTACTACAGTGGGTTATGGAGATATAGCACCCGTTACTGCATTAGGTCAATTTCTCAGTGCAGTACTTATGATACTGGGTTATGCAGTGATAGCTGTGCCTACAGGTATAGTGAGTGTAGAGATGAGCCAAACTAATAAAGGGCAGAAGTGTTCTACTTGCAATCATTTAGAATTAGACGAAAAGGCAATTTATTGTACGAGATGCGGGAACGAAATAAAGAAATAGAAGAGGATTACTATATGAATGGCGATGGGCTCCTCGTATTTACTGCTGCATATCATCTAAAAAGAGGTAAGTGCTGTGGTAATAAATGCAAACATTGTCCATTTGATTATATCAATGTTCCTCATAAACAGGTTGTTAGAGACTCCCTAAAATAAAATTACGTCTTTATCTGAATCGAATACTTTGTGCAGGAGTAATCTTGCTTATCATTCTCACAGGAATATAGGTGCATAGATAGCAGGCTGCTAGAGCTCCTATATTAATAAGAAGTAGATACTGAATAGGTAAGTAAAACGGAACAGCATCCATATAATATGTGTCTGCAGGTAAGCTAATAAGTTTATACGTGTTTTGTAGAAATGCAGCTCCCAGAGCTATTCCATTACCTAGCAGCAAGCCGCCAAGCAGGATAAACATTCCCTGCCAATTAAAGATACTCATCACCTGACGAGTAGGTGAACCCATAGATTTCAGCAGACCTATCATAGGTATTCGTTCTATTATAAGAATAAGTAAAACGGTGATAATATTGATAATTGCCACTATCAGCATTAGTGCTATGATTACTATCACGTTAGTATCTACCAAGTCCAGCCATTGAAAAATAGTAGGGTACAGTTCTTTGATAGACTGTACGGCGTAGTTGTAATCTAAAAACGGAGTAATGGAAGCTATCGCCTCATCTACTTTGCCAAAATTCTTTACCTTGATTTCGTATCCTCCAGCTATTGTATAGTCTTGGCCTATAACTCTTTGTAACATTCTGAGGTGGGCTACCCCAAACTGCTTGTCAAATTCTTGCAGTCCAGTATTGAATATGCCAACTACCTTGGGTCTACGCTGCCGTACATCCGAATTGTCTATGAAATACAGATTAAGACGAGCACCAGTATCCACTCCCATTATAGTAGCGGTATACTCAGATAGCAAAATATCGTAGCTATCTATACTGTCTGTGTATACTGGGAGTTTGCCTCTTTTTAGGTGTTTTTGGTAAAAAGAAAAGTCGTAGTCTCCAGGAAAACCTTTCAGCACTATACCTTCCAATGTAGAATCGGATTTTATAATACCTGCCTTATTTATAAATGGATAAGCAGAAATAAGATAGGGTTCTGTGTTCAGTTGCTTTAGAAAAGAGGTGTCAATGTTGAAATTATTGGTCTCAGAACCTTTAGCCAGTTGGTATCTGGTGATGTTTATGTCGCCTGCATAGCCTTGTACTTTTTCGCGTATTTCCTTCTTAAAACCAAGCAAGATTCCAAACGCCAAAATAACCACACACACACTCAGGGATATAGCAGCTATGGCTAGTGTAGTGATCGTTTTAGTAAAAGAGTGTTGCTTACTTAGGCTCAATCTTTTCGCTATGTAGTATCCTAATTTCATACTTTTGACGTCGCAAGTTTAAAACATAAATGAAGAAAGCAGTATTAATTACTTTTTTGATGGCAATAATTGTTTCGTGTAAGTCATCTGAAAATGAAAAAACAGAAAACTACACTGAATCAAATAGCGTTTCACAAGAAGTCGCAAGTAAAAAAATCGTACTGGGTGCAGAAAAATTTGGCGAATATTTACCCTTACTCCGAGGGCAAAGAATTGCCTTGGTAGTGAACCAAACCAGTATAGTAGGCAATTCACATTTGGTAGATACCCTTAGAGCATTAGGAGTAGATATCAAAAAAGTATTTGCTCCGGAACATGGCTTTAGAGGAGATCACAGTGCAGGAGCTATTATAAAAAATGGGATAGATCAAAAATCGGGACTACCAGTGGTCTCATTATACGGCTCTACTAAGAAGCCTTCTAAAGAAATGTTAGCAGAAGTAGATGTTGTTCTTTTTGACATTCAA
>DNBZ01000236.1 GCA_003484585.1 Bacteroidota bacterium
AAATGAGCTTTCTCGCATCTTGTCGCCATCGTATATCCACGACATGCTATTTTGTTCATTGGCTGCTACTAATAGCTTATAGTGAAGTAGCTTTTTGACCGCATCTGCTATTACACTTTCCTTCGTTTCGGTAAGTACCTCTCCTACTATGCTTTCAAATGCCTCTGGGAAGATACACAGCTGCAGGATCTCTGCTTCTAACTCTGGCAATTCTATTAGCTTACTTTTCTTTCTTTCCATTGGTATTTTAAAATCTGAGATAGTGGTGGCACTATGGCCATATAGAGTATGTGAAACGGTTGGCCCAAGAGAATGTTTGTAAACCATAAATCTCTTCCAAAAAAAGAAGTAAACCTACTATAAAACTTATCTTCTGCTAGCACTTTGAGCAATACTAAAAATCCTGCGGCTGTAGTACCCGCAGCCGAAAACGAAAACAAAGACCCTAACACTAACACATTATACATCCATACGCCTACCAGCATCCACGTATTCTGCTTAATATCGTAATCGCCATTCTTGCTTGCCCATCGGAGACGCTGATGCCAAAATGAAGAGAAACTTGAAGGTCCTTCTGTCTTCACTATAGCCTTCTTGTTTTTTACAAAGACTATACCATTAGGGTTTTGATGATGAGCACTTTGGAGTAAAAAAACATCATCTCCGCTAGCAGCACGCTCATTCAGATCTGCGTCTGCTATAAGACTCTTGCGATATGCAAGATTAGCCGCATTGCATATCATCGGTTTCTTCCAGTGTATGTGAGCAGCACCTATGGCTATCAATGCTTCAAAATCTAGTGCTAGTATCCGTTGCCAAAAATTAGTAGAGCGATGGAACTGAACTGGTCCACAGGCTAGACTTATATCTCCATTACTAAACGGAGCTAGCATGGCACTGAGCCAATGTGTAGGTAGTGAGCAATCTGCATCCGTTTGTATGATAATATCCCCAGTACACGCTTTCCAGCCAGTTCGAATAGCAGCCTTTTTGCCGACTCCCTTCATTTGATTTATTAGTTGAATGTCAAGCTCTCCTGCATATTCCTCTATCACCTTCTCTCCTCCGTCTGTAGAGTGATCATTCACCAATACTATCTGAACGATATGTGCTGCAAAATCTAAGGCTTGTAAAGAAGATAGAAGACTCGGAAGGTTTTCCGCCTCATTTCTAAATGGAATAAGAATGCTAACAGTATATTTTAGCTGAGCTACATCATCTGTCTCGTCTATACTACTCCAGAGCTCACCATATTTGCTCAGTAAGCTATAATATGCCAACCCGGCGATTAGTACTATGATAACGTATAGAATCATCTTTGTCGGATAGTGCTAATAAGTAAATAAACCGTACCGAATAAACCCGGTAAAATAAGATTGATAAACCAAAGACTAGTAACTGCTTGCAGTATAGGGGCGTCTAGCAAAAAGCTACCAAAAAGCAATTGAGATACTACAACTCGCACACCTACATCTGAGATGGCTGGCACAGGCACTAGGCTTTGCATAAGATACGCTGCGGGCACTAGAAGTAGTGCTTCTACGGGCAATGCAAAGTCAGAAAATAACTGTAGTAATAAATAAAATTGCACCCCAAAAGCAAGATAACGAAGGAAAGCTATTTGCACTACTTTGAGGTAAAGAGCTCGATCGTACCGTTTTACCATGTTGAGTGTTTTGGCTACTTTTTTGGGTAAGTATCGTTTGACAATACGCAGAATATCTTGAATAAAATAGAGTAAGAGTACTATGACAAATAAAAGTACTAGAATAGCTATGAGTTTACCGTCTCCAGAAAACCAATCTCCTCCCATATCCGTAAAAAGCAGCACACCGCCTATGCTTAGCAGACCAAGCGAATAGGTCATAAGTACCTGAGCTATATTACCAGCTACGGTGGCTATCACCACCTTCATAGGATGTACTTTTTTGAGCAATAACCCTCTGCCTATGTACTCCCCCGTACGAGCTGGGGTAAAGTTACTAATGGCCATTCCTCCAAGTATAGTAAGAAATGCACGCAGATTTGCAAGCGAAATAGCTTCTCGTATAAGGAGCTTAAACTTTTGAGCTTCCGCATTCCAATTTACGAATGCTAGCAATAAAATTAGAGAAAAAAGAAGTGGCTTTCTCTGTATGCCGGCACCTATGTCCCCTATTACATTAGAATCTAACCCGATAATCTGTTGGTAGAAAAAATACAATGACAAAGCACTGAAAATCCATTTCAACCAAGGGTAAAATCGTTTGTATCCTGCTTTTGAGGTCATTTGGTTTTAGTGTGTATTATCTTAGTAGTGCTATAGTGTACCTTTGTGTTACGAGTGGCGAAAGATAACAATTACGATAAGATAATACTGGGAATAGACCCGGGAACCAACATAGCAGGATACGGCATTATTGGCATCACCAAAAGTACAATGAGTCTGATTAGCATGGGGATTTTCGATCTACGAAAAGAACCTAGCCACGCTATGAAACTGCAATCTATCTTTGAGCAGTGTACTAAGTTAATGGACCTTTATCTGCCAGATGAAGTAGCTCTGGAAGCTCCTTTTATGGGTAAAAATCCTCAAAGTATGCTAAAATTAGGTAGGGCTCAAGGAGTAAGTATGGCTGCAGCTCTCAATCGTAAAATTCCTGTTTTCGAATACGCTCCTAAACGCGTAAAACAAAGTGTCACAGGCAAGGGTACCGCGAGCAAAGAACAAGTAGCAGCTATGGTAATGGCTCTACTCAAGATAGAAAAAAATCATTCCAAGCTAGATGCTAGTGACGCCGTAGCCGTAGCTATATGCCATCATTTTACTTATAAACCTGGGGCTTCAGCTACTAAAAATTATGGAAGTTGGGAGAGTTTTGTAAGCAAGAATCCTAACAAGATAAAGTAAGTATCAGCCTACAACTGGCTAAATGCTTCAGATATGCTATTCGCTATTTCTTGCATTTTAGTTGGACTTAGTTGTAGCTTATCTTTTTGAAAACTGATATCTCCTATCTCATTGATAGGTATCAAGTGAATATGAGCATGAGGCACTTCTAAACCCACTACAGCCGAGCCAACTCTAGCACACGGCATCACTATGTCTATGGCTAGTGCTACTTTTTTAGCAAAAAGATGTAGCCCTATATATTCCTGTTCTTCTATATCAAAAATATAGTCGGTAGGTTTTTTGGGTATTACTAGGGTATGACCTTCAGCTATGGGAAATACATCCAAAAATGCTAAGAAGTCATCATTCTCGGCAACCTTATAAGCAGGGATATCACCAGCTACTATTTTCTCAAAAATGGTCAATTAGATACTTATTTCTAGTATTTCGAATTGTATCATTCCTGCGGGCACTTCTATCTCTGCTACTTCGCCTATCTTTTTACCCATTAGGCCCTCTCCTATTGGAGATTTTACCGAAATTTTACCAGCCTTTAGATCAGCCTCTGTCTCTGCCACTATAGTGTAAGACACCTCTTTATTAAACTTTTTATTCAGCAGCCTTACAGTGCTTAGTATATTGACTTTACTCAGGTCTATATCCTTAGGATCTATTACCCTACAGTCTGCCATTGTATTCTTGAGCTTAGAAATTTTCATTTCTAAAAGACCTTGAGCTTCTTTGGCAGCATCATACTCCGCATTTTCAGACAAATCACCTTTGTCTCTTGCTTCTGCTATTTGGCCTGATATACGCCTACGCTCCACTTTCTCTAAGTGTGCTATCTGTGCATTTAGAGCATCGTATCCTTCTTGTGAAATATAGTTAATAGACATTGTTTGTATTTGCTTTTATAAAATAAGAATGTTGCATCCGCTCGCGGATGCAACATTGCAAAAATAATTTTCTTTAGGTAAATGAGCTTACTCTCCTAGGTTTAGTCTTACTCCAAATGAGTGAGAACCGCCAAAAGGATTAGAGTGTCTGTACGAATAATCTAAGGCAAACGTAGTTTCAGAATCTTTACTCACTGGTAGTTCGAATGTAAAACCACCCATTATTCCAGTAGCTGCACTTGTAGTTGTATTGTATTCAAGACCTCCTTTTTCGTAGGCATAACCACCTCTAAGTTGGAACATCTCTTTGTATGCATACTCTAAACCTGTAGTAAACTGATTCGTAGCAAAAGCGTGATTAGTAAATGTCATAGCTGGTGTAAGTCTGTGAAAATACGTCTCATCATTTTTATCTAATCTCATATCGTACGATGCACTAATATTCATCAAAGTAGGAAGATTAAACTTATTCGATCTCTGATTTACAGTAGATTCAATATCCGTAATAGGATTCAAAAGTTTAACAGAAAGACCATCTCCAGAATACCTTGCATCCGGACCAATGTTCTTTAAGGAAACTCCAAACTTCACATCGTTCTTTTTTATCTTCTGATTATCCTTAAAAGTAGTGATATACTGTATCCCCGCATCTAGACCTACTCCTTGAGCTTTTACATTTGTACTAGACTCAGAGAATATTTTAAAACCTACACCACCCGATATTTCACGTGTAAACTGCTTAGAAAATGCAGCTGTGATATTAGTAAAACTTGGCTTATATGTACCAAGACCTCCATCAGGTTGATCATTCGTTGTGATCTCTATATCTCCCATATCATAGCTCATAATACTAACGCCCAAAACACCGTTACCACCCAAGTTTTGAGCAAATCCAAATGTATTGATATTAATATCACTCCCCATTAACCACGATGTACGTGAAAAGATGATCTCAGTTTTAGGAGTATAAGCTAGTCCACCTATATTATTGTAAATAGATTCTAGCCCTTTTGTACTACTCACAGCAGCCCATCCCCAGCCGGAGCTTTTGCCCCATCCGTTTATGTTTAGCTGAGCTGCACCTGCTTGGCCTATCCTATCTGGATTACCTGCAAAGAGTGCTGTACTAGCCGATAGTATTATTGATAAAATTATAATTTTTCTCATTTCGTTCCTGTTTTAATTGTTTTGACTTCTTAAAATGAATCAAGATCAAGCTCTCTCATTACGCCCATCCATTTCAGTACCTTCTCTCCTCGTTCTCCTGCATCTATATGTATGATATACATACCACTAGAGATAGGCACACTTGCACCGTTTTTCAAGTTCCAGTCGGCTTCTGTACTCTGGTCGTCCTTTCTTATTCTACGCACAAGCGAACCATCTAAAGTATAAATAGATATATCACACTGTGGTGGTAGATTAGTGAATTTAACACGATTATCGATAGAACTAGACTCGTATGATGAGAATGCGTAGTAAGGATTTGGGACTATGTTTACTAGTTCTAATGCCTCTTTCCCTTTTTCTACAGATACTTTATTAGCTATATCAGATGTGCTGAATGAATACTTAGGTAAACCTTCTGTATGCACGTCATCTGTCTCAGCTGTAAGACCGTAAGGCATATTCACTCTCAGACGAATAGTTACCTCATTTGGAGGAACCGGAAGTCCATCAGCATTTTCTTTAAGCTCTACACCTGCAGCTGCATAAGCTGGAATTACCCAGTCACAGTTTTGAAAAATCTTAGAGAGCTCTCTGTTTCTTCCACTCGTCGAAGTATTATCGTCTAATTCTTTAAGAATTTCGTAGTATGAAGCCCCTTTGTCATAAGCGGGTCCATCTTCAGGAAGCTTAGGTTGTAAAACTCTGCTAGCTCCTTGATGACTGCCCATTACATATATAAAGTGTCTACCTCCGAAACTTGGATACCCTGAGTTTATGTTTCCTGCATTATCCGTAGGATTCCATTTCATATCTCTACCGTTCTCACTTCTTTGATACGAATCTTCCCCTATTATAATATTAAGACGTTCACCTGTATTTACATTGATTGCATATCCTGGGAATATTGATTTTCCAGAATCTAATGTTGTAGCACCATATTTCAATTGTCCTTTTCTCATATTAAATTTAGGTACTTCGTCTACGTTTAGTCTAGCATCTTCTCCCATTTCTAGCATTACACACTCAGTCCATTTAGACTCGTCAGGTGTCAGTACTATATCCACATTGCTTAGTAGCATAAGGCCGTGACCTCCAGTAGCAGTAGGGTAGTAGGTGAAAGACTGAATCAAAGACTCTGGTCTTGGATTCCCCACGATACTAGTTGAAGCTCTGAGAGTATTGGAAACTAATGATTGTGGTGCTATTCTACCATCCCAAATACGTTCAAAACTTTGTCCTTTATCAATGGAATTCGTAACCCCATCATTACCTACGGTGAAATCGTGCCAAGATGGATCATTATACCCACTATTTCTTCCTTGCTCCCCTGAACGTATCCAGTCATAGACGCCTAAACCATCTATTCTCTGAGTAGCATCTCTGTCTCTTACAGCAGTTAACCATTCGTTACTAGGATCAGAAAACTCCACTGACCAATTGATAAGCCCATTGGTAGGATATTTCTCGCTATCTCTACTAGGAGCAGCCACTTGCTCTATAGTCACGGCTAGTCCCCAGTCTAAAATACTTTTACCCGTTGTGGATTCTAGTATTACCTGCTCATTTTTATAAGCCAATGTAGTATCAGCAAAAATGGTGTCATTTGGTAATTTCACGAGTACCCAAGTAGTACTACTTGCGTGAATACTATCTCGAATCTTAAAACCTGATGTAGTAAGTTCTGCCGTGGATGAAGTTGGTATAATAGATAATTCAAAATCACCTTCTGGCACTTTAAGAGGATCTATTACTGTGATTTTTACCGGACCAAAACCATTCTCATACTTCGGATTAACTTCAAATTTATTTGCCATTATAGCATCCTTTGTTTCTTGAGTTAGCTCTAGCTCATTGTTTCCATTTCCTTTTCCAGATAGCCTAGTTAACTCTGGGCCATCTCCATAAAATGAAGGAACACTTGAACCCCCAAATTTCGGACCTAACTTATGAGGAGATGCAGAGAATTTTTTTACTCTTCTACCTCCTAAGTATTTTTCACTTTCACTATCCCCTGCAGCATATGCCAATACTATATAGTAGTATGTCTTAAAGTTTACCAACGTTTTGTTAGATCCAGTCGCAAATTCGTCTTCCGTGATTTGTACTGTATGAGCTAATCCTTTATTTTCCCCTCTTACCTTCAGTACAGGAATAGAAGTTCCTACGTCCGCACTAAACTCTTGATTAATTAATACATCAAAATTGTCTTCTAAATCCACTTGAAAAATTTCTCGAGCTTTAGATAAGTCACTTAATTGGGATAAACTTACAGAACCATTCTTCAATTGGAATATTCTATACCCTTGGAATTTATAAATATCTGTGCCAAAATCTCTTTCTATAGAATCTGTGTAGTTTTCTACAAGTGAGGTGTTTGTGTTTCCTAGTGATAGTATGATCTGCTGATCTTGCTCATGTACTTCTACATCTGGTGCATCTGGTCCATCTATTAGGTCAAAACAAGAGTTGAATAAACTCTGAGCTTTTTTACTAGCTTCTTTTAGTAAGCTTAATGAACCTGATGCTCCACCGAATGGGGCTCTTGCCCATACTACGCCCACAGTAAGATTTTGAACAGCTCCTGGTTTTAATATAAACGGTCCAGAAGATTGCAAAAATCTTCTATCCGCAGGTAAATTTCCTGCACCTTCTTCTGTCCAAGGTGCGGTATGTGTGCTGTCTGATGTGCCTGGGAACATATAGTCAGCCTTAGTACCATCAGTACCTGCATTTCCGTCACCACCATATTGTATATCTGCTCCAGTTCTCCATTTACCTTGTAGGTAATTGTAAAAATCTGAAGGAGCAAATGGATTGCCATTTATTTGATTTTGGTCATTATTATAAAAAACAAATTTTGATAAACCCAATTCTATTGAG
>DNBZ01000188.1 GCA_003484585.1 Bacteroidota bacterium
ATATGCCAGCATAGGCTGCATTGTTAGTCCCCAGTTGCTTATAAGTGATGTCTGTAGCCACATCGCCTACACTAGTATGTATATCTCCTTTTACCGCAAAGTCTGTAAAGTAGCCTCTAAAAGTACCCATATATCTTATATCCCCCAGTGCAAGAAACTCCTTAGGTGCTGGATCTAATTTAGCTAGTTTGGCTATTTCTCTAGCAGTGGAAGTGAGTATTTTAGCATTTATGTCCAGATAGGTTTTTGCAGTATTAGGTAGTCCTGTTATCTTTATTTTACCATTAAAGTGAGTATGGTTGCTCATACTTATCTGCAGCTTTTCACTTCTCAGGTTATCGATAGTTCCGGTGACCTTTCCGTTGGCAAATAGCACCTCGGTATATTCTTTTAGGGTATTGCTAAACAGAGCTAAATCTGAAGTATGTACTTTAGCCTCATTAAAATTAGCTTCAATTTGCACTTTAGTTATAAAGTCGCTAAAATCTGCATAGCTCGAATAATTGAATTGTAAAAAGTCTTTGATATGGCTATTGGAGGTCTGCAGTACCAAGCTTTCAAAACGCATCGTGCTCGGACTAATTATTGTATTCGCACTCAGGTTTTGAATGTTGAGTCCAGATTTTTCGAGTCCAGATAAGTCTTCTATTACAAAATTGAGGGAGTCGTTTATTATTTTAAAATCGTGAAGATGGCCACTTATCTTTTTGAAGTACAAGTCATTTTCGTCAAAAGCTCTGTCGGTTGTCGGGCTAAAATTTTTATTGAAATATCTAAATTCGGTGTTTTTTAAGGAGACCTTACTTAGGTTTATTATTTGTGCTGCAGATGGTCTAGTCTTTTTTTTCTTAGGAGAGAAGTAGTTTATAAGAAACTGAAGGTTAATTTGACTCTCGTCTTTTGGTATTCCTAAGAATACTTTAGCGTCTTCTAGGTCTATGTTATCTAGCTTTATGAGGGTATTGGTAAATGAGAATAAGTCGTAATCTACATGCAGGTTTTCTACATAGATCATAGTATCGTGCTGTTGGTCTGCTATATATACTTTGGTAGCAGATATTTCATCAAAGTAGTCTAAGGATATTTCGCCGATGCTCACATCTACACCTAGTTCTTTGGTAAGCCATACTGTAGCCTTGTCGGCTGCATAATTTTTAAACCATGAGGTATTTGCCACTGCTAGTAGAATCAGCAGTAGACCAAGTAGCATGGCTAGGATTTTGAGCGGTATTTTTACTATTTTTGACAACGCTTATTTTTTAACAAACAGCATAAGGTCACAAACATACTTTGGAACTAGCAAAGAACAATTCACAAATCTGTATACTTGGTATAGAATCGTCCTGCGACGATACTGCTGCTGCGGTATGGTATAATAACAAAATTTGCTCCAACGTAATTTCATCGCAAAAAATTCACGAAGAATTTGGAGGGGTAGTTCCAGAATACGCAAGCAGAAAACATCAACAAAATGTGGTGCCTACTGTGCTAGCATCATTGGCTCAAGCAGGTATATTGAAAGAAGAAATAGACGCAATAGCCTGTACTCAAGGTCCAGGTCTTATGGGGTCTCTACTTGTAGGGCATTCTTTTACTAAAGGTTTGGCTCTTTCTCTCAATGTGCCATATGTGAATGTAGATCATGTAGATGCCCATGTACTAGCTCATTTTATTGATGGAGACATACCCAAGCTGCCTTTTCTTTGTTTACTAGTGTCTGGTGGGCACACACAGATAGTGCGAGTAAATGAAGATTATATATTAGATATTTTAGGAAAAACTATCGATGATGCAGCGGGGGAAGCCTTTGATAAAGCAGGGAAAATGCTCAATTTGAAGTATCCAGCAGGTCCTATTATAGATAAGCTATCTGAAGATGCCGATCCGCTTAAGTTTAAATTTAATACACCTAATGTAGCCGCACTAGACTTTAGTTTCTCTGGCCTCAAAACGTCGATACTTTACTTCTTGCAAAAAGCTACTAGGCAGCAAAAAGATTTCATAGAGGAAAATAAAAAGGATCTCTGTGCATCTATTCAGTATACTATTGTGTCTTATTTAATAAGCAAACTAGCACAGGCCATGGATGAGACTGGAATAAGAGAAATAGGAATAGCTGGTGGTGTAGCAGCCAATTCTGCATTACGCAGTGAACTAACTAGCCTAGGCGAACGAAAAGGAGCAGTAGTGTACATTCCTAAATTTGAGTATTGTACAGACAATGCCGCGATGATAGCTTTTGCAGGTAAAATAAAGATAGAACAACAAAAATATGGCACACTTAGTGATGTGTGTTTTACGAGAAAATGAGGATTAGAATAACAGGAATAATAATGGTTGTTTTTTGTGTCATGACAATGGCTCAAGAGAATGATACATCAGTTTTAGGGAAGAATAATGTTGCAGTGGTCAAGAAAATGCAGTTTGTTCATGCCTTTATAAATAATAAAGACACTTGTCTGTATGACCTGAAAAAATATGATAAAGATACGAGATTAATTTATGGTAAGGTAGATATGAATTGCATAGGCATGCAAACATTAGAAGAGACCATATTAAATTATGATAAAACTGGGCTCAATCATATTATCTCTAGACAAGATGATTTAGATTTTAGTAAGTCTACCTATATCTATGATACAGCTACGGGGAAAGACCCAGAGAAAATTAAGGTTTTGTTTTTTCAGACCAATGATAGTATGTCTATTAATACTACCTACTATAAAAATGATACGGGCAGACTAGATAGCTCTGAAACACTTGTTACTATGCAAGATGGTAGCCAACGCTATACACAGAATGTGGCAAGGTATGATGAGCAAGGCAGTCTAGTGCAGTTGGTCACAGCAGATGCTAAGGGAGAACTCATAGAAATGGCTAGTTATGAACTAGATGAAGATAAGAGACTGCTCAGTGCTGCTTTTGCTACATATGGTGAAAATC
>DNBZ01000303.1 GCA_003484585.1 Bacteroidota bacterium
TCCCCCTTAATATGACACTATCTAAATATATGATGATAGCCTGCGTGTGTATAGCCTTGCAATCTTGCGGTCAAAAAAAAGGAACTAAGGTGTCCTGAGATTATACTATCTAAGGAACAGCAAGAAATACTAGTGGTTATTCGACATTAAAAAAGGGTCATTAGCTAAGCGAATGACCCTTTTTTCTTTTATTATTAAGCTATTATCTAGCTAGTGTCATTTCATCTACAATGTGCTTAGCACCTGCTAGCTTATCTATACACCAAAGTACATAGCGTATATCTACAGAGATAGTACGTTGCAGCTCTGGCTCAAAAGCGATATCGCCACTCATAGCTTCCCAGTTACCGTCAAAAGCCAAACCGATAAGCTCTCCATTACCATTGATTACAGGGCTACCTGAGTTGCCTCCTGTTATATCATTATTACTTAAGAAACATACTCTTAAGTCTTCTCCTTCTTTAGCATAGTCACCGTAGTCGCGAGCCATTGCTTTTTCTAGATATCCGTCTGGCAAATCAAACTCGTGATCACCTGGCTGGTACTTTTCTAAAACCCCTGCCATAGTAGTATAGTGCTTATATTTCACTGCATCTGCAGGTGAATAGTCTAACACTTGACCATAACTGAAACGCATACTGCTGTTTGCATTTGGAGCAAAAGCTTTGTTTGGATGCATCTCAAAAAGAGCTGCTTTATATAGTCTATCTGCTTTATCTCTTTTTTCACCAGCCTCTCCAAACATTGCTTGAATCTCGCCTAGGTAATAATCCAGCATTATCCCAGAAAACTTAACCCCACAATCTTTCTTTAGCTTCTTAGCACTCGGTTTGTTTAAGAATGCTTCTGCTTTTAACTTATCTACCAAAAGTGAGTTTTCGAAAATTTCATCGGCCATTTTCTTGGTATTTCCTTTGAACTTAGCTAGCATCTTATTGAAATCTGCAGGACGTAGATCCGCAGGAATATCATTCACATAAAAATTAAGCATAGCCTCAGTTACATCCCTATCTATAGGCTTATAGTAGTCCTTGAAATTACCATCCGTACTCGCCTTTAAGCTAGCTATAGTTCCGTCGATCTGTTCTTGGAACTTCGCTTTTTTCTCTTTGTCTTTTTCCTCACCCATAGCCTCGTATAGACCCTGGAGTCTGCTATAGCCAAAACCATACTTGGTAAACTCTATACCGTATATAGCTTCCATCCAATAAGTCTTTGCAAGTATCTTCTCATCATACACCTTATAGGCTTCTTGGTACATCTTTATCACATTGCCATACTTGGCCTTGCGAGCTGCATCACCGCTATTTACCCATCTAGTAAATTCCTCTTCTTCAGCTCTTTTCTTTCCTTCTATATCTAGTCTTTTCAAGCCTCTAGTTTGCCCCATAAAGTATTTCCAATAGTTGGCTACTTGTGCGTGCTTAGAAGAGTACATCAAATCAACAGCCTCATCTTGTACTTGGTATTTTTCATATGCATCTAGTTTAGCTCTTCTTATTTTCACACGAGCTGGTTGGTCTAGATCTGTGGCATTTTTTACTCCATAAGAAGAAAGATATCTATCTGTAGATCCTGGAAAACCCCAGATCATAGCAAAATCTCCTTGCTCTACGCCTTTCATACTTACAGGTAAATGATGCTTAGGTGTATAAGGTACATTATCCTCAGAAAATTCTTTGGTTGCTTTGTTATTTTTGCTCGCATAAACTCTGAACATAGAGAAATCACCTGTATGACGGGGCCACATCCAATTATCTGTGTCACCACCATATTTACCCACACTCTCTGGAGGAGTACCTACTAGTCTTACATCTCCAAATGTTTCGTACACATACGCAAAGTATCTATTACCACTAAACATTTCTTTGATGTCTACATCATAAGCTCCATCATTAGAAAAATCTTTTTTCAGTGCAGAAGAATGCTCACCTATTAACGTTTTTCTCATTACATCATTCGTATTATCATCTATGCCTTCTAGCACATCATCTGTGATGTCTACTATCTTTACTAAAAAAGAAACACTGAAACCTGCTGATTTCTCATCTGCTTTAGTTTTAGCCCAAAAACCATTCTTTAGGTGATTGGCAGCGGTAGTACTTAGTGACTGGATAGCATCGTACCCACAGTGGTGATTAGTAAGTATGAGACCTTGATTACTGATAATCTCACCTGTACAAAAACCTCTACCTAGTCTTACTATGGCATCTTTCATACTGCTATTATTAACACTATAAATCTGCTCAGGAGTAAGTGTAAGACCGAGTCTCTGCATCTCCGAATAGTTATCTGTAAGCAATGCCGGAATCCACATTCCCTCATCTGCTTTGGCCAAAAAGCTACTAAAGACAGTAGCTAAACCTAAAATTAACGTGTAAATTTTTTTCATTTTTGTTTTAATGTGCCACAAATCTCTAATTTTTGACAAATTATCCTACTCTAATCTGATAAAAACACAGTCTAAATAGACGCCCGCTAAGGGATAATGGGATAAAGGAAGATATCCTTGTAGTTCTGCCAGGTCATTTGCTCGTAGTGTAAAATGCCTTTTCTGTATTGATACTGCTGCAAAACATTATTGAAAATGAAGAGACAAGCTATGGTAACTACGACCTTGATCCAGCCTCCTTTTAACTTATTTAGAAAAATAGCTAGCGGTATACTAAAGAACAAAAGATACTCGATAAAAACCCGTGTACCCCACGTACCGCCGTACCACCACATATGCCAGCTAGAGAATACATAGGTTATGAATAAGAAAGTACCTAGCCACCACAGAGGTTGAAACTTATTGACCTTATACCAAGTCACTAAACCAAAGATACTAAAGATAAATAGAGGTGCATACACAAAGAATCCTTTGCGAATACTAAAGAGAAAATCTAAGATATGCGGTTGCATAAAAAAAAACTTTTCGTGGCTGTAGGCATAGATATACCATTGGTCTATCTGTGCTTTGTACATGATAAGCTGCAGTGACACCACTGCAAAAAATGCAAGCAGCGATGCCAAGAGAACTCTTGCCTTAAATATATGTTTCTTACAGAAAGCAACAAATGCCTTGAATGAAACAAAAAACATTGGCAAGAATAAGATTACCAATATATTGACAGGGCGTATGAGTGTTACAAATCCCAATAAAAAGCCTAATAATAATGCCAATCTGGTGCTAGGTTTTGACTTAAATACCAAGACAAAATAAATGAGCATAGCTATGATGCCTGCCGAATAAGGGTGAGAAAGTGATGACTCCCAGCAGGTATAGTAAAACCAGTTACTCCCAAAATATGCTCCTAGAATTACCAAAACTTTAACCCAATGCTTTATTCCATAGATATCCAGAATTTTTCCAAAGAAAATAAGTGCCAGCATAGAATAGAAAATAGCTGCTAACACTATGGCTCCGTGATATATCGCTGTATATCCATCAGCATCCCACCCCATCCCCTTACTAATACCGTGAGCTCCAAAAAAGAAGGGTGAATAAGCTATAGATGTGCCCAAGTAGTACTTGGTATATACTCGCTCCTGGTCTAGCTTATACCTGTAGTCGGTGTACATAGTCTCAGGATGTTTTTGCTTCTCTATAGTTTGGTTAAAGCCAAAAGACAAATCATCATAAATAAACAAGGCCGGTAAGTATGCGTAGTATCCCTTGCCATCGGATACTACGGTATTGTACTTTTGCCCGGGATCCATAAACTTGTAAACTATAGCAAAAGTGAGCGAAACCCCAAACGCCAAAAAAACCCAGAAATAGAAGTTGAGTGCTAGTCGCTTTAAGTTACTTATGATATGCATCTGGTTGCGACAATATTCGGGGTATTAAATGGTAATACAAAAGACTAAATTTAGACTTTTACTTCCTTACATTTGCCGCAATGTATTACAACGACATACTAGAAACCATAGGAAACACTCCTCTTGTAAAACTAAATAAGACCGTAGAAAGCCTCCCTTGCTTAGTATTAGCTAAGGTAGAAACTACCAACCCTGGCAACTCGGTAAAAGACCGTATGGCCCTTAAAATGGTTCTAGATGCTGAAGCAGATGGCAGACTAAAACCAGGAGGAACTATAGTAGAAGGCACAAGTGGTAATACAGGAATGGGCCTTGCTATAGTCGGAGTAATAAAAGGATATAAATGCATATTCGTAACTACGGATAAGCAGAGTAAAGAGAAAGTAGATGCCCTAAAGGCAGTAGGTGCAGAGGTAATCGTATGTCCAACAGATGTAGACCCTAAAGATGCTCGCTCTTACTACTCTGTATCTAAAAGACTAGGTGATGAAATACCTAATGCGTGGTACGTAAACCAATATGATAACCCAAGTAATTCTCTGGCACATTACGAAAGTACTGGCCCAGAGATATGGGAACAGACAGAAGGTAAAATAACACACTTCGTTGTAGGTGTAGGTACAGGAGGCACTATAAGTGGTGTAGGCAGATACTTAAAAGAAAAAAATCCGGACATCCAGTGCTGGGGAATAGATACCTACGGATCTATCTTCAAAAAAATGCACGAAACGGGCGAGTTTGATGAGAAAGAAATCTACCCGTATATCACAGAAGGAATAGGTGAAGATATTTTGCCTGAGAATGTCAACTTTGATATGATAGATCACTTCGAAAAAGTGACTGACAAAGACGGACTACTATGGCAAAGAAAACTAGCAAGAGAAGAAGGAATACTAGTAGGGAATAGTGCAGGAAGTGCAGTAAAAGGAATCCTACAATGTGCTCATATGCTCAAGCCTACGGATGTAGTAGTAGTACTATTCCACGATCACGCTACTCGCTATATGGGTAAGGCTTTTAATGATGAATGGATGAAAGAACGTGGTTTCTTAGACAGCACACCCAAAACTGCTGAAGACATGATTTCTAGCCACAGTCACTTGCCTATGCTTACAGTCACTGATACAGACTACGTGAAAGTAGCCTTTGACTTAATGGAGAAACACCAAATCTCGCAACTACCCGTGGTAAACGCTGAGGGAGAGTTTGTAGGATCTATAAACGATCATCATTTACTTTCTCAATTGCTTAAAAACTCTGCACTAGCAGAAAGTACAGTAACTGAGGTAATGCAACCAAGCTTCCCAATGGTAGATGCTTCTACACCGGTAGATCAAGTATCTGTTCTCATCAACAAAGACAACCCCACAGTACTCGTAAAAGAACTCAGCGGCACCATTCATATCTTGACGAAGTATGATTTGATAGGGGCTTTGTGTGGTTAGGGATTATAAATATTTTAGCTGAATTTCTATAAGAGTTTTGATACTGTGTAATAGATAAGGTCATGAAAAAAGCCCTCCGCATAGCGAAAGACTTTAATATCAGATTTATACTTATAACGAATTTACGTTATTCACTCTTCGGTAGATTACGCTTATGGCGGAATACTCAGAGAGACAACTGACTACAACGTCCCTACGTTGTTTAAATCGGCGAATGCTTTCTCTAAACGAACGTTATACGTCACTTCACCTTCTCTCATCCACTTGCGTGGATCGTAGTATTTCTTGTTTGGAATATCGTCTCCGTCAGGATTGCCTATCTGAGTACTTACATAGTCTTTCTTAGCAAGCATATAGTCTCTTACTCCTTCTGTGAAAGCATACTGCGTATCCGTATCAATGTTCATTTTGATAACACCATACGAGATTCCTTCTTTGATTTCTGCAGGTGTAGAACCTGATCCACCGTGAAATACGAAATCTACCGGGTTACTTCCTGTATTGAATTTCTCTTGTACGTGGTCTTGAGAGTTTTTCAAGATTACTGGAGTTAGCTTTACATTTCCTGGCTTGTATACACCGTGTACATTACCAAAAGCCGCCGCTATCGTAAATCTTGGGCTTATTTTCATAAGCTCTTCGTACGCATACGCTACTTCACTTGGCTGAGTATATAGTTTAGAGCTATCTACATCCGTATTATCTACTCCATCTTCTTCTCC
>DNBZ01000296.1 GCA_003484585.1 Bacteroidota bacterium
GGTTCTCGATACAAGTAAGCGGTCGTTTACAACTACAGAAGGGAAGAAGATAGCTGTGTATACTTGGGGCAGTGGTCCGAAGACTATTCTATGTCTTCACGGTTGGCAGAGTCAAACCTACCGTTGGAAAAAATACATAGAATCGTTTGACCAACAGAAATATACTATCATCTCTGTTGATGCACCCGCTCACGGCAATTCAGATGGCAAAATATTCAATGTGCCGATGTACGCCAAGCTTATTGAAAAATTACTGGCTATTCACAAGGCTGATTATATATTATCTCATAGCCTAGGAGCCTTTGCCACTATGTGCTTGTTTTACGAAAAACCCGAAATAAGCATAGCTAAAGTGGCGTTGCTTGGCACGCCGGGAGAAGCTACAGATTTCGTAGATGAGTATGCTCGCGTACTAAAAACTAGTCCGAGAGTGAAAAGAAATCTACACGTATATTTTGAAGAATACGCTGGGGTGATGGCTAGTTATTATTCTACGCTAAGATTTGCCCCTTCGCAGTCAGCAGAGTCTCTCATAATACACGATACAGAAGATAAGGAGGCTCCCTATCACTATGCGAAAAAAATTCATGAACTTTGGCCTAATTCTAGAATGGTGACCACCTCAGGGTTAGGTCATAAGCTTAGAGACATTAGTGTGGTAAATGAGGTGGTAGCATTCTTCGACTAGTGTTTTTATCAATTTACTGCTAATCAGTGTAGGTACACCCATTTGTTTTTTTTGTTTACTTTAGTAGCAGTTAAACCAAATTAAATTAAACAAAAATGCAATTTTTAGAACCAATTTTAGGTGGCATCGCTGCCTTTTTACTCGGATTTTTATGGTACACAGCTCTTTTTGGAAAGCAGTGGCAAGCAGAAACTGGAATTTCAGACGATGAAGCCAAAAAAGGGATGGGTCTAACCCATGGCCTCGCTTTAGTATGTATGATATTAATGTCTTACCCTTTGAATGCATTCGTCATCAACAGTCATGATTTAGCAGACCAGACATTTGCCCATGGAGCTCTTCATGGAGCATTGGCAGGCTTGTCTTATGGAGCTGCTGCTTTAGGTATTCACTATCTGTATCAAAAGAAATCTCTTAAGCTATTTCTAATCGATGCTTCTTACATAGTTGCTTTATTAGCACTATCTGGCGGAATAATGGCTGCTTTACATTTAGGATAATAGCCAATTAAAGAAAATTAGAAGGTCAAGTATTAAAAGTACTTGGCCTTTTTTTTGTGTTTATCAGGTATCCTAGGAGATGGTTGGTGGAATGAAATTCCGATTATTTCCCTAACATTGACCCTATGAAAAAAATGGCACTGCATTGGCAGGTTATCATAGCTTTGGTTTTGGGTGTTGTCTATTCTGTAGTGGCAGTGAAATATGCATCGGCTTTTGACTGGGTCACATTTACCGCGGATTATATAGCTCCGTTTGGAGAAATATTTGTAAGAGTATTAAAACTCATAGCCGTTCCTATGGTACTTTTCTCCATTATAGCAGGAATAGGAAGTCTTAAAAACATCAAGCAACTTGGTAGAGTAGGAGTGAAGACTCTATTGATTTATGTAGGCACTACAATGAGTGCTATACTCATAGGCCTTTTACTGGTAAATCTAATCAAGCCAGGAACTTTTCCATCTGAGGAATCGCGAATAGAAAAGCGTATTGAGTACGAACTATGGCTCTCTGAAACTCCAGCAGCACCTAGACTAGACGAGGTGAGTTTTTTAACAGACCCACAATACGCAGACCAGGTAGAGCAGGTGAGAGAGAGAATGGCCATGACTCCTATGGACCCAGAGACTCAGGATAAACTAGAGAAAGCAGCAAAGGAAAAATCTAAAGGTCCATTGGCTAAGTTAGTGGATATTTTCCCGCAAAATATTTTTTACGCTATATCCAATGAAGAGGGGAGCTCTAACATGCTTCAAGTGATATTTTTTGCCATATTTTTTGGTGTAGTTTTAGTCAAGTTGCCTAAGAAGCATGGTAAACCAGTGCGTAAATTAGTCAATGGTTTGAATGAGGTATTCATCTCCATGATCAATGCAGTAATAAGTGTTATGCCCGTTTTTGTTTTTGCATTAATGGCAGGAAGCTTAGTGAAATCGGCTGGAGATAATATGGATAAACTGCTAGAGCAGCTTTCATTTCTCGGTCATTACTCTTGGGTATTAGTGGTTGCGTTGATATTAGTCGCTTTTGTGTACTACCCTTTACTTATTCATTTATTCGCAAAACGTATTACTGTTAAGCAGTTTCTAAAAGGGATAAGGCAAGCACAAATCACAGCTTTTAGCACCAGTAGTAGTATGGCCACCTTGCCTGTAACAATGGAGTGTGTTAATGATAATCTGAAAGTTTCTAAACCAATATCTAGTTTTGTATTACCCATAGGAGCTACTGTAAATATGGATGGAACCAGTACCTACCAAGCCGTGGCGGTAGTTGCTATGGCTCAGTTTCATATGATAGACTTGGATTTCACACAGCAGATGGTCATAGTTTTAACGGCTACTCTTGCTAGCATAGGAGCTGCGGCAGTACCTAGTGCCGGGTTAGTACTCATGATTGTGGTACTAGAAAGTGTAGGTCTTAACCCTGCGTGGATAGCCATTATATTACCTGTCGACAGAATATTAGATATGTGCCGCACGGTCGTAAATGTTACAGGAGATGCTACTGTTGCTTCTATTATTCAAAGTTCAGAAAACATAGAAGATGAGAATTTAAATCAAGATACAATATAAGAATTGGAATAAAACCTTACTTTAAAATGTCTTATTTATTAAAAGATATTCAGCCAAGAAAGGTTCTCTTTGCATAAGATAAACTACATGAAAAATATATTATTCGCATTCGTTACCATTACATTCTCACTTATTTCGAATGCCCAGTGTGGCACAGATGAGTATAATCATCAGTTGGTAGCAGACAAATTACTCCCTGGTGAAGACTTTGCAGATTATTTGGAGAGAACACGGGACTTCGAGTTTGAGGAGTCTTATGATACTAAGACTAAAAAAGCTATTCGAACTATTCCTGTAGTATTCCATGTAGTACATGCATACGGATCAGAGAATGTTTCTAAGGAGCAAATAGAAGATCAAATGAGAATTCTTAATGAAGATTTTCAACGTACAAATGCAGATGCAGCTAACACTCGGTCGGTATTTCAAAGTAGAGCTGCCAATTTTGAGATAGCATTTAAACTAGCTAGAATTGCTCCTGACGGGTCATGTACAGAAGGTATTACACGCACGTATGATCCCGTGAATACAATAGAAGATTATACTACATCAAACAGTGAAGTGAAAACGGCTGTACCCATCTGGGATCGCAATAAGTATCTCAATGTATGGATAGTAACGGAAATACTAAGCAATAGCGAAGGCACTATTCTAGGCTATGCTCAGTTTCCCGGGCAGGGAGCTTCTACAGATGGTGTCGTGATGATACATAATAGAGTAGGCACTATTGGCTCTGCAAGTGCAGGAGACGGTGGGCGTACACTAACACACGAGATTGGACATTGGTTAGGATTATATCACCCATTTCAAGGAGGATGTTCTACAAACAATAATCGGACGGACAGAGTAGATGACACTCCGCCAGTGGCTGAGCCCTCTTATGGCTGCACCGCTGATGAAAATCCAAATACATGTAGTAATGACTTCCCAGACGAAATAGATAACGTAGAAAATTTCATGGACTATGCC
>DNBZ01000138.1 GCA_003484585.1 Bacteroidota bacterium
CATTAAGAGCATATTAAGAAAGAAACAACATGAAAAGATCCATTTACACCATCACAGAAAAAAACGATCAGTTTTTCCTTCAATTATTTGATGAAAAAGAGAATTTAATTTTAAAGAGTAAGTCTTTCGAAACTTTCCAATTATGCGAAAAATTCTTGGCCACATTGCGTCTTCATTTATGTTTTCAAACCAACTTTTCTCGCTCCAAAAACATGAGTGGGCAGTTTGGTTTTGAGATACGCACGTGCTGGGACGAGCTTATAGGTAGCAGTATGTGGTTTGCCTCCCGCCAAGAACGAGAAGATGCGATGCAACTAGCTTTCCATCTCAATAAAGATGCAGTTTTTGTGCATACGAGTATGTACCAGCAGGCTCCGCCTCTTAACTTACGAGTAGTAGCATAAGTCTATGTGAGCGTATAGCCAATCCGTACATTGACAAATTATTAGAACCTCCTCTTTCGCCACTTCTTCTTGCTCTGGCAGCATCTGATTTATTTCATATTTCAGTCTTTAGTAAAAAAGGTGCGTATGGTTTAAATTTGCACTCAACATAGACACAATAGTTATGCAACCAAACACAGTAGATCTCCCAAAAATATACGACGAAGCTCAAGATTTTATGCCATTGCTTGGCACAGACTACATAGAATTATATGTAAGCAATAGCAAGCAAGCTGCACATTATTACAAAACGGCATTCGGTTTTCAAGACCTAGCTTATTCTGGTTTAGAAACAGGAGTAAAAGACCGAGAGAGCTACGTGCTTATGCAAGATAAGATACGCATAGTACTTACCTCTCCGCTAAAAAGTGGTACAGAAATAGGCGAGCATATAGAAAAGCACGGAGATGGAGTGAAGGTAGTAGCCCTATGGGTACCAGACGCTACACACGCATATAATGAAGCTGTAAAACGAGGAGCAAAACACTATATGTCTCCTACTGTAGAAGAAGACGAGAATGGCAAAGTAACTCGCTCCGGCATATATACCTACGGTGAAACGGTACACATATTCGTAGAACGCAGTGAGTATAAAGGCATCTTCTTGCCAGGCTATAAGGCATGGCAATCTACCTACCACCCTACTGATGTAGGCCTGCAATACGTAGACCACATGGTGGGCAATGTAGAGTTAGGTGAAATGATGACTTGGTGTAATTTTTATAGAGACGTACTTGGTTTTGCTCAGATAGTATCATTTGATGATAAGGATATTTCTACAGAATACACTGCTCTAATGAGTAAGGTAATGAGTAACGGAAATGGCAGAATAAAATTCCCTATCAACGAGCCTGCAGATGGCAAGAAAAAATCTCAGATAGAAGAATACTTAGATTTTTATGAAGGACCAGGCGTACAGCATATAGCTGTGGCCACAGACGATATTATCACTACTGTGCGAGATTTGATATCTCGTGGTGTAGAGTTTCTACGGGTACCAGATACGTACTACGATGCAGTACTAGACCGTGTAGGTAAGATAGACGAAGATCTAGCTCCACTGCGTGAGCTTGGCATCTTGGTGGATAGAGATGATGAGGGATATTTATTGCAGATCTTCACTAGACCTATAGAGCCAAGGCCTACTATGTTCTTCGAGATTATACAAAGAAAAGGAGCTACTTCATTTGGTAAGGGGAATTTCCAAGCCCTATTCGAAGCTATCGAAAGAGAGCAAGAGATAAGAGGTACGCTATAAGAAGCAACCTCAACACTCCTATTTTTTTAATTAACTTGAGATTAAAGAGGGCACCTCTTTTTTTTTAGAATGTCAAGTGTTCTATGCCAGAACAACTTAGCGTTAAAAAGCCCAGATTATTGTCTGGGCTTTTTGGTGTGCGACGTATCTCTGCAGGTGTTGTAAGCTTTCTCAGAAACAATGCTATTAAGGTGCTGGTTTTAAAAGACAAAAAAGCAGCAAGAAAAAGGAGAGAACATCGCATTAGTAAATGCTGCATTTTAATGAAAATACACTTCACCTTAACAAGGTTATAGTGCCTCGCTGAGGTATTGCTCTTTTTGTCTTTTTGTCAACATAAAATAAGATCCAAACA
Organism: Bacteroidota bacterium; assembly: GCA_003484585.1. Taxonomy (GTDB): domain Bacteria; phylum Bacteroidota; class Bacteroidia; order NS11-12g; family UBA9320; genus UBA9320. Next base: position 2,057 of record DNBZ01000138.1, read on the forward strand.
TATACGCCTTGCTGGACATCTTTACCCAAATAAACACCATCCCAAGATTCTTCGGGGTCAAAAGTTTCAAATATCAGCTCACCCCACCTATTATATATCTGAAGTTTGTATTCACTAAAGGTGCACTTATGAATAGGTTTGAAATTTTCATTTATCCAACTTTGATTTGGTGTAAATGCATTTGGAACGTATACAGGACAATGAGGACATTTTGCGTCAATTACCCTAAAGGTGTCCCGCACAATACAACCATTCTTATCTGTTAAATTAACAGCATAGAGCCCGAAATTATCAAGTAATATATTTGTATTTTCTTCCCCAGTACTCCATTGGATATGTTCATATGAATCCCAAACACTAATGTCAAACGTCACTTCATCTCCTACGCATTTTTCTATATCAGGTACCAAAGATTCCTTAATGTCATAGTACCCGATTTCCTCAATAATTATACTATCACATCCACTCACAGAAATCAATGTAGAGAAATATATCCCACTGTCAGAAATCAACTCGCCACTTGCAAGTTCATATTCTTCCCCTGGACAAGTAGTCAATTTTTGTTTTTGAATAATGGGTTGTGTAATGAATAAATTGGCGGCGTGTATTGAATCACAGCCTTTTGCAGACACTAATGAATCAATAACTTGGGTTGACGAAGTGTATGTAGCACTTTTGTATACCATAGATTCACAACCAAACAGATCCTCTGATGAATAAAGTGTATTGGATATCGTTATGTAATACACCACTATACTATCACATCCTAAAGAGGTCGTAAAGCTATCTGTTACCGTTTGACTTGTATAATACCAAGTCCCATTTACCCTTGAACTATCGCAAGATGTAGTTGCCAAGTTGGTAGTAGTC
>DNBZ01000136.1 GCA_003484585.1 Bacteroidota bacterium
ACAACTTCATTAATATTATCAGTTATAGCATTGCTGCTTTTAGTATCAGCTAGATATGAAGCTTAAAACTCGTAAGCCATAGCCAGTATAAGACCGAAGGTTCTATACCGCTGAGTACTTCCATCTATAATGGTAAAGTTACTCAATGCCTGAAAATGAGATTGGACATACACGTGATCTAGCGGGTAGTTTTTATCTTTTTTACCTAGTTTAAATGAAATGCCTATTTCCTGTATTAGATTTATACTACTATAGTTAGATACTGCATTTGAGGTAAAAAACGAGGTGGTTCTATTGGAAAAGTTAGAGCCATAAGCGTTTGTCTGACCTTCGGACTCTACATCATAAGCTCCTAGAAACTCAGTCCCGATGCACGCACTTACAAACACCCTACGATCCATCGGCGTACTAAATCTGGCCATTAGTCTTAGCCCTAAAAGCGAGCTATTGACATTTATATTTGTATTCCGATTAGAGAAGGAATCTTGCACTGTTCCGTAATTATAGTAGTACGAATCATAGTAATCAGTCCCTTGCAGAAGACTGGTTTCTAAGTATACTGCTTTACGGTTTTCGAACTTAAACCCGACTCTATACTCGCTAAAAACTCTATTTAAACTTGTGTTATAACTCCCCGTGATAGCAAGATTTTGATCTGGAAAGAACTTACTCATTGTTTTATTAGGAACTCGCTGTCCGTTGTTAAAATTAAAACCAACTCCGGCATTACTAATAGTCAACTGACCAAAAGAAACCGAATAAAAACAAAGTAATAATGCAGTAATAAGTAATTTCATATGTGTTGTTGTTTACTAAAACGAATATCAGTAAAAATTTATTAAAACAGATACCAATATTTATCCATAAGGTACACCATAGTAGCCATACTGGCTCCACCAAGCTCTAGCTCACGTTGATTTACATTTTCGAAGATATCATCCTTAGAATGGTGATAATCAAAGTAACGCTGAGAATCTGGGAATAGTCCCATTAAAATGAGGTTATCATTCACTCTATTCTCCTTGCTCTTGAGTGGACCTATATCTACTCCACTATATCCTTTTTTAAAGTAGTGAAGGCCATACTCTTCTAGGAGCTCTTCCCATTTAGCAATAGTCATTATTTGACTATCCTTAGCATCTATACTAAAACCTCTTGGCGAAAAACCACCTCTATCGCTTTCTATAGCACAAATATGATTCTCTCCATCTGCCTTAGCCTTAGCAGCATACGTTTTACCACCCATATTGCCATTCTCTTCATTCATATAGAGCACCATCCTAATCGTATTTTTAGGTTTAATACCAATCGCTTTAAAAAGGCGTAATACTTCCATACATTGTACTACTCCGGCTCCGTCATCGTGTGCTCCCTCTCCCTTATCCCAGCTATCTATATGTGCTCCGAAAACAATTACTTTTTCAGGATTTTCAGAACCTCTTATTTCTGCTATCAGATTATTTGTATTTACTTTAGCAGCAGCTGTATAGCAGCTTAGATTCATAGTAACAGTAGCAGTGCCTAAATCTTCTATATAGGAGTGCAAAATGTCCGCATCTTGTGTACTTATGGCCGCCGCGGGTATTCTAGCTATGCCTTCTTTATATCCCATACTGCCTGTATGTGCTTTCACATCTGTAAGCGTAGTCATAGACCTTACTAGCACAGCCACAGCTCCATATTTTGCGGCTTCTGCTGCTCCATTATATCGCTGAGATACACAAGCTCCGTAAGCATCAAAGGTATTGATCAATGACTTGTCCATCGGCTCGTTTAAAAACACTATTTTACCTTTGAGTTCTCCTGCACTGTAGCGAGACAACTCTTCCATGCCGCTTACCTCTACTACTTGTGCTTGCAGTGGCCCATCTGTACTTACAGAGCCTCCAAGTGCACATGCATTAAGCAGCAGATCTACGTCCTCACTTATGGCTACCCATTCTTTATCTCCACGTACCCAATGTTCTGCTTGCACGTTTTGCATCATTAGTCTATCTACATTATAGCGGCTTACCTCAGACTGAGCCCATTCTAGAGCTAGCTCCGCTTGCGGACTTCCGGTAATTCTATGTCCTATTGCTTTGCATAGGTAATTTAGCTGGTTATAGCTTTTGCCATGGAGCAATGCTTCATCAAAAATGGCCCGCACCAGCAAAGAATCACTTGTATCGTATGACTTTTCCTGGGCTCGTAAAACCAAAGACAGTAGGCACAGGATGTAAACTAATTTATTTCTTACTCTCATTTCGCTCGTTTTTCTTTACCCCGTAGGTCATTAATATCAATGCAAACGCTATTAGTATATGACTAATATCTGAAGGTTTAATCCCACCAACCTCAGGAATTAATTTAAATATAACCGCCGAAGAAATTATGAGTAGTACTCCCAATACTACGTTCAAATAGTTCTTGAAGTCCTCTTTTAAATGTATAATATAACTCAACATTCCTATGCCCACCATACCCACTGCACCATATACTATCACAGGTAAAAAAGCTGTTTTACTTCCAGGATTAGCATAGTTTAAAACTAGCAACCAAGAAAGACCAGCTAAGAATAACAGAACGTTTGCTTTCTTTACCCAGCTATATTTATCATACCCAAAATATCTAACACTATGAGCGGCGAAGGAATAAATAGCCAAAATGTTTACTATTCGAGACAGCACCAGCAATCCCTTTTGCCACAGAATCGGCAAAATCTCCAAATGTCCGAAAGCAGCTATACCTGCAGACACAGCTGTCAATATAACGAACTGATTATAAACACTTTGATTAGTACTCTTACACCAAGTAATGTATAAAAATATACCTGTCAGGAGAATAAAGAAATTTGTACCAAAATAAAACCAAATCATTAGCCCGCAATAATAATGCTTTGGATATATTTTTGTGTTAAAACAGTCACTACAATTATTTATCTTCGTACGAGTTAATGAAAAACTACTTTCTACTCATACTAAGTCTATTGCTCTTAGGCACTACATCTGTTGCTCCACGAGCACAGAAGGGCATTTCTTTTGAACCCGGTAAATTTTCTGACGCTAAAAAACTAGCTAAAGAAACCAATAAAATAATATTTATAGATAGCTATACCCAATGGTGTGGACCGTGCAAAAAGATGGCAGCTCAAGTATTTACTGATGCGGATGTAGGCGAGTATTTTAATTCAAATTTCATAAATGTAAAGATGGATATGGAGGAGACGGAAGGAATGCTAGTAGGCAGAAGATATAATGTCAATTTCTACCCTACGTTACTCTTCATTAAGCCTACAGGGGAGCTAGTTCGTAAGGAGATAGGT
>DNBZ01000222.1 GCA_003484585.1 Bacteroidota bacterium
GCCAGTTTCTTTGGCCTTGGCCACGGCCTCTTCAATAGTGTAATACCCGATTAAACCATACGGAAGATGCAATTGATCTGAGAAACGTCTATCTGAGCTACTTTCGGAATGTGTAGCTACACCGCCCGATTGAATGTTATAATCTTGAGTAGTTAATGGAGGAAGAATACCTGCTAAAGGTCTAAGAGGGGCTCCCCACATACCAGGAAGCATCCAGAGTCCAAATGAGAATACGACTACTGCAAAAAGGAATCTCATCACTGGTATTCTAGGCATATCACTATCGTGAGGAAACTTTATTTTCCCGATAAGATATAAGCCCATTAACATAGCTAAGACTACCCAAATAGCAATAAAGACATCTCTATCTAATATTCCCCAATTGTAAACTAGGTCGGCTTGTGATAAGAATTTGAAAGCAAGTGCCAATTCTACAAATCCCAATACCACCTTTACAGAGTTTAACCAACCTCCTGATTTCGGAAGGCTATTTAACCAGCTAGGAAAAATAGCAAACAGCACAAACGGGAGTGCAAACGTGATAGCAAATCCTAACATAGCTATCAAAGGTTTTATAAACTCTCCACCTGCCGCTAGTATGGAAACTGATCCAACTATAGGCACAGTACAACTAAAAGAAACCAATACTAAAGTGAATGCTATAAAGAAAATACCTACATATCCACCTTTATCTCCTTTGGCATCCATTTTATTTACAAAACTAGAAGGAAGTGTAAGCTCAAACATTCCAAAAAACGACAATGCAAAAAATACAAAAATTGCAAAGAATATCATATTAGGTAACCAATGAGTACTTAGCATATAAGTAAACGTTTCACCGAAAACCATTGCGAGTAGCAGACCTAAGATTACGTAAATACTCACAATAGAGATTCCGTAGAACAAAGCCTTTCTAATACCTTTTTTTCTGTCAGTTTCTTTAGTAAAAAAGGCAACAGTCATAGGAATCATAGGAAATACGCAAGGAGTAACTAAGGCTATAAGACCACCACCTATTCCTAATAGGAATAGTGCCCAAAGCGATAAAGACTTTATGTCTGTTTCCTCATCATCTGCGGCTACTTCTGAGGCTTCCTCATTCTTATCTTCTGCTGTTTCTAGCACTTCAGACTCTGACCCACTAGTGGCAGTGTCTATGTCTTCCTCTCCGGTTGTTGTAGTTTCTTTCTGTTCCGTATTCGCTTCCTTATCTAGAGCATTGTCCGTTGTTTCTGCCTCTTCTACTTCTAGTATAGGCTTTACTGTTTTCTTAATTTTAAGACCAGCCAACGTAAATTTATGTTTGTATGAGAGGCAGCCTCGATCATTACATATTTGATAATCAACTTTCCCTTTAATAGAAGGGGCAGCTCCTATTACTCTAGCTTTTTGTCTAAACTCTACTTTATTAGAAAACTCATGTACCTCGCAATCGAATATGTCATCTATATAAATATGAACATCAATTGGCTTTGGAACCCCGATCAATTTAAGACCAACAACCTCAGAATAATCAAACTCTGTGAGCAAAGGCCCACAAGTTGGACTAAATTTCGGATCATAGTTATTTGAATAGACATGATACTTAGGCTTTAAGGGAGCGGTGAATACTATTTCAACTTCATCACCAATTTCAACTTCTGCTTTAGAAAACTCTTGCGACCAAGTGGCTGGCTCCACTGTTGCCTCTTGGGCAAATACTACAGCTGAGATTAATAACGTTAGTCCTAAGATTAAGTACTTCTTCATAAAATTTAATATTATCACTTCAAATTAAACGCTTTCAGCTACATTTCATTACTTAAGATGTAGATAAGTGTATAAAAGTTGCTCCACATCCGATGAACACCCATTTACCTTTGACCACTATATACATGAGAAGAATAAGAATATTTCATATAGCACTCAGCTTATTACTAGCTACTGCCACTCTTGCCCAAAAACAAACCCCGCAAGAATACATAGCTAAATATAAGGACCTTGCCATTATAGAAATGCACAGAAGCGGTGTCCCTGCAAGCATTACTCTATCACAAGGAGTACTGGAAAGTAATAGTGGAAATAGTAGACTTGCTAAATTTGCTAGCAATCACTTTGGTATAAAGTGCAAAGGTAGCTGGACGGGAAATGTAATATATGCAGATGATGATGCTGCTGACGAATGTTTTCGGGCATACGGGAGTGTACTAGAATCGTATCAAGACCATTCAGATTTTTTGCGAAAAAACTGGAGATATCATCCTTTATTTGAGCTAGACCCTTCCGACTACAAAGGATGGTGCCACGGCCTTAGAAAAGCAGGTTATGCTACCAATCCGCAGTATGGCAAAATACTAATAAGCCTAATAGACAGATACGAACTGCATCAGTATGATGGAGCTAAGCTGCCAGGAACTGGCCTTCCAAAACTAGTAGTAGGTGAGACTATAAATGGAGTACCTGTAAAGACCGCTAAACCTGGAGAGACCGTGGAGAGTATAGCCTCAGAAAACTATCTAAAAGATAAACATATCCGCAAATGGAATGACCTCCCAGCCGACGCTAAGATAGAGCCAGGTGAGATAGTGTACTTAAAACCAAAACGCAGAAGAGGATCTGAAGAAAAACATATTGTGCTAAAAGGAGAAGATATGCGTGACATATCTCAGCAATACGGCATAAAACTAAAGCTGCTATACCGAAAAAACAGAATGGAAAAAGGTGCCGAACCTAAAGAAGGAGAAGTCCTATATATGCAAAAGAAGCGTGACAACGAAGATGTGATAGAAACCGCTGAAGAAACCCCTCAATGGAAGGAAGAAGAACCAGAAAAATTTATAAATCCTCACTCAGAAACTAAGAAATTACTAGACAGTACTGATTTTAGTCATCCTGGAGCACTAGACAAAAAAGTAATAGAAGTGCCAGACTTTCATCTAGTACAAAAAGGAGACAATATTTACAGGATAGCTGAAAAGTATCAGGTTTTCGAAGAAGACATACTCACTTGGAATAAGGACCTTAACCCAAGTACCATGAGCATAGGCCAAAAAATATACCTGACAGCGAAAGCTGCAGAAGCTGCTAATAGTGTAATAAAAAAGTCTATACAAAAAGAGGAAGCAAAGGACTCTATAACCCAAGAGGATGTGGAGGAGATACAAAAACAAATAACGGTAGATGGACCTGTGACCCATATTGTAATAAAAGGCGATACTTTATATAATATCTGCAAAAGATATAACGTAACTGTGGACCAACTAAAAGAGTGGAATAAGCTAACAAACATCAATATTCAACTAGGCCAAAAACTACAAGTATCTGAATGAGACCTGAGATTACATTAGCTATACTACTAGCATACTTCGCTATGCTTATTATAATCTCATGGTATACTTCCAAAGGGTCAGATGACACCTCATTCTATACTGGGAATAAGAAATCCCCTTGGTTTTTAGTAGCCTTTGGTATGATAGGAGCTTCTCTTTCTGGGGTTACTTTTTTAAGTGTGCCAGGAGCAGTAGCCACATCGCATTTTGGATATTTCCAAGTGGTGCTGGGCTATATGGTGGGCTACATTATCATAGCAAGAGTCCTACTCCCACTCTATTATAAATTAAATCTAACTTCTATATACACGTACCTAGAAGGCCGATATGGAAACTATGCCTATAAAACAGGAGCAGCTTACTTCTTGCTTTCTCGTATTATCGGAGCTTCATTCAGGCTATTCCTTATAGCAGGCGTGTTACACCTTGCTATTTTTGAGCCATTTGGAATGCCTTACTGGTCTACTGTAGCTATTACCATAGCACTCATATTTGCATACACCGCTAAGAGCGGTATAAAAACAGTGGTATACACAGATGCTCTTCAAACGTTTTTTCTAATCACTTCCGTTATTCTTACCATTATATTTATTGTAAATAAACTTGAATGGACATGGGCCGAAACGATAACGAATCTTGTAAATGATCCCAATACTCAAATCTTCCATTTCGAAGGAAACGGCAGCAATGTATTTTGGAAACAGTTTCTTGGGGGAGCATTCATAGCACTAGCTATGACAGGACTAGACCAAGATATGATGCAGAAAAATCTGAGCATAAGCAATGTAAAAAGTGCACAGAAAAACATCTATGTGCAGATGGCTATGTTTCTAGTAGTCAATATTATTTTTCTAAGTCTAGGAGCACTCCTCTATCAATATGCAGCTACTTTTAATATCACAGATTTTAGCAAACCAGATCAACTTTTTACGAGTATAGCCATGAAGCACTCCATTCCTGTAGTGGGAGCATTTTTCATCATAGGTCTAGTCGCGGCTGCATACAGCAGTGCAGACAGTGCTCTTACTGCACTTACTACTAGTTTCTGTGTAGATTTTTTGGGCTATGAACGCAACGGAAAGAAAACAGATAAAAAAGTGCGGAGCAAAGTACATATAGCATTTGCCATCATCATTTTCTTAACCATTCTCCTATTTAAAGAATGGAATAATGACTCCGTAATAAACGAATTGTTTAAAGTCGCAGGTTTCACATACGGACCACTTTTAGGCCTATTTGCCTTTGGTATACTGACTAAAAGAAACGTAAATGACTCACACGTGCTACCGATTTCACTGATTGCTATATTATTTACTGCAGCCTACTACTTTGGTCTGCCACATATCATAAAAGACTTTAAAGCAGGATTTGAGGTAATCATCATCAATGGTTTACTTACATTCGTTCTGCTATACATTGATAGTATTTTTACACCCCAAACATTAAAATCATAAAAGAAATAAGAGATGACAGATAAATCAAACCAAAGAATACAGCAGGCATTTGAAAACAAGGACTGGCCAGAGATAAAAAGTTCTGACAGTTGGAACATCTTTAAAGTAATGTCCGAATTCGTAGAAGGCTACGATACCCTATCTAGAATAGGACCATGTGTATCTGTTTTTGGTTCTGCTAGAACTAAACCAGGCACACCATACTACGAAATGGCTGTAGAAATAGGTCAGAAACTAGCCGCTGCTGGACTGGGAGTAATCACAGGTGGTGGTCCAGGTATCATGGAAGCTGGGAATAAAGGAGCTAGTAAAGAAAAAGGTGCTTCAGTAGGACTAAATATTGATCTTCCTTTTGAGCAAAGTAGTAATCCATACATAGATCATGATAAGAGTATAGACTTCAAATTTTTCTTCGTTAGAAAAGTAATGTTTATGAAATACGCTCAAGGTTTCATCGTATTGCCTGGAGGTTTTGGCACATTAGATGAGCTTTTTGAAGCTCTTACTCTAGTGCAAACTCAAAAAACAGCTAAGTTTCCTATCATTTTGGTAGG
>DNBZ01000067.1 GCA_003484585.1 Bacteroidota bacterium
ATTTACTGCTCTGCAAGAAAGGTAAGTGAATCCTATATTAGGAAATTTTGATAGGCTATGACAAGTGAACTTTGCTGCCTAATGAGTGGCGGGTGAGGAGCTTGCCATTCATTTACTTGTAGGTTCGAAGCCACAAGATCAGTGTTTTTGATTGGGTAGTGAGGGTGAATGGTAATAGTTTGCGAGGTGCTGATTACTTCTGCCTCTGATTGAAACGAAGCTGTACTATACAATGTTTCATTGGTGCAGCATTCCTTTTTAGTAACCTGTCTGTCTGTTGATTTTGTGCAAAGAATAGCAGCCTCCATATCAGTGCATTTTTCTGCTTCCCCAAAAAAGCTAAAAGTTTTCACTTTGCCTTGGCAGATATGAAAATCTGCAGAAATACCTACGGTGCCTATGAGTATTAAAATACTCATAGTTAGAGCGAGTGCTCTAGCTATTATAGGTGTGCTTTTCACTTTACAAATATATAGAAAATTTATTTATATTAAAACAGCCCAACCATTGTCCAATGATTGGGCTGTTTTAAAGCTTTTATATAGGCTTCTTATTAAAGGAAGTGTCTAGTTTTGATCTATACGCACTACGGTGTTTGATTCTGCATCTACATACCAAAGCTGGCCGTTTTTGTCTGCTTTTAATCCCATAATGCTTTTAGCACCTGTCGCTATTCTACCTAGTTCATTTTTGGCTTCTTTGTCATATGCGATGATTTCTCCAGTAGCATTGTCAGATACATATAGTACGTTTCCTATTACTTCTATACCGCAAGGGTCTTGTAGATTTACATCTGCAAATACTCCCCACTCTAGTCCCGTCATTGCTTGATGACTGGCCAGTTGCTCATTTATTAAAGGGAGAGATCTATCTATTTGGCCTGATTGAGTATTCATCCATAAAACTCTATCACTCGCAGGATCTGCTACAAAAAGGATACCTGTAGGTACGTCCTTTACTAGGTGTGCTGGTACATTTGGCTCACGTGTAACTTTCATCTCGGTGTATCTGTAAACTATACCATCTGAATGGTCATCGTGTCCTGGGCCGTGATCGTCAGCAAAATCGTACCAAACGATATGCTCGTAGTAACTGTCAAATACCCAAAAGGCATTGTCTTCGTCTGATTCTATACCCATAGAATATGGGCTGCCGTGCAACATGTCAAGGTGACTCCCGTTTAATCCTGGTCCAGGATTTTCGGCATATACATCTAAGTCACTACTCCATAGAGATGGTCCTGTGAAGCTGCCATTATTTCTATTAGCGTCTAGTATGTTGGCTGATGTAGCAAAGTTTTCATTGGTTTTACTGAAAGATATAGCCGAGGGCAAAGCCATAAAGTGCCAGGCGTTTCCATCTCTTTTCCATTCGGAACTTTGAGAAGCTAGGCCGGCATCGAAAAGAGTAACGGTGCTGCCTCCAGAATTATCGCTTCCCTTATTAATAACCCAAAGTTCGTTGTCTCTTGTAGGATTAAAATCTAAATCTTGAGGATCTAATACTCTTTCAGAAGTTCCCGCTATTATAGTAAAAGAGGGGGCTGTATTATTCGCATTTTTATAGAAGGCGGGCATAGTAGTGCCAGCTTCTGGTTCGGGTGTTTGCTCATCATCATCATCTTTACAAGAGGCTAAAAATAAAAGAGCAAGTATAGGAAGGATGTATATTTTTTTCATTGCGGACAAAGCTAAAAGGTTTATTGATTATTCTGATGACTATAACGTATTACAAAAGAAACCTTACAAACAAGTGAGATAAATCTGACGAACAAAAAAAGGTCTCCAAACGAATAACACCTCTAGTTGTGGAGAGGTAAACTTTGTTAAAATCCTTTTATTAGAACTTGTAATTAAATCCAAGTCCAAATAATCTTTGAAACTGTATTTGAGGACCATTACCGAGGATGGTTTCTGTGGCTAGCACTTGGTTGTGATCATACTTTAAGTTAGTATAGATTCGAGCATCGAGGTGCTTTGTAAGCTTAGCAGTAATGTCAGTAATCCAGTCCACGTCAGTATTGAGTCGGTTGTCCTTGTTGGCATCTGTAATGTTGTTAAATAAGTCAAGAGTAGATTTTACCCCTACACGATCAGTTAGCTTAGCATTGAATGTGGCATTGAAGAAAAATCCAAGCTCAGGTCTAAAATTTTGGTTGTAATAGAAATCGCCGTTATCATCTTTGTCTCCCGGTATATAAGTACGAGCAGTAGCTATAGAATCATCTTGCACAATGGTAAATTTACCGGTAGCTGGAGATAAATATATAGATAGGTTTTTATTTACCTTATAGTCTAAACCCAAAGAGGCCACAAGAGTAGCTGGAGCTAAAAACTTAGAGATTGCTTGTCTATCCTCATCTGCTATAGAGTCAATAGTGAAGTCATAACCCGGGGCAAATTGTGTTTTAAAGTTGACCAAAGCAGATACATTCAGTTTTTTAGATATCCCATAACCTACCTTGGATAGCAAATCAATCCTGTCGTCATTTTTACGAATATTTTCTCCGTCATTCTGTATGAAACCATAAGACATATCAAGATTGTTAACCCATTCTATTTTGTCTTTTTTGTAGTTTCTGAAGACGTTACCAAAAGTAGATATAGCGTTAGAAGATACCCCGCCGACTACCCAGTTTGTTAATCCTAATGAGCTAAACGATACTCCTACAGATTGACCTTTGGTCCAAATAACTGGAGGTGTGAGTGCAGCTACTTGTGCTTTTATAGCGTCTACTTTTGCTTGTGCAGCCGTTAAGGATGCTTTGGCTTCAGAAAGTTCTTTTTTCTTTGTTTCTAGATTTTGTGCGTAGCTAAAAATTGACATAGCAATCGCCACAGTAAAGAGGAGTATTTTTTTCATTGGTATTGGGTTATTTTGATTCTTTTTTGATGAGGTTCAGTCTAATTGGTCACAATCTTTGGACGTATATGGGGGCAAATGAAAATTAATACACTTATTCAAACGATAAAAGTATTTGGTTCTTCTCAACTTTGTCTTGTTTTTGAATAGAGATTTCGTCGATTACACCATCTTGAGGTGACTTGATAGAATTCTCCATTTTCATAGCTTCTAGTACCAAAAGATCTTGCCCAATTGTGACTATGTCCCCAGACTTTACCAGTACGTCTAGTACTAATCCCGGCATTGGAGCTTTCATTTCTTTTAGTTTTTTCTTGCCACTTTCCATTCCCATAGACTTGAGCAGTGCAGCTAGCTTATTCTGAAGTTTAGTTTCTACACTTCTCCCATTTAATCTAATGTGTAACTCGCCAGTAGAAGCATTCTTGTCTTCTACGGCTATAGTGAAACTTTGATTATCAAACAGCAGATTGAATTCGCCGTTTGGTAATTCAATGATATCGTAGTTTGCCTGCTTACCATCTATAAGTAAGCCTTCGTTACTTTTAGTTATCTCAAATGAGGTGCTATTAACTTCTATTTTTGCCATACAGAGTGCTGCGAAATTACTAATAGTTCACCATAACTTCAGATAATGCTTTACGATCTAGATTGGGAACCGTAGCATCGTCTGCCGCATATCCTACGGGTATTAGCAGATAGGCCTTTTCATTGCTCGGTCTTTTGAGTAACTCACCTAAAAAATTCATTGGGCTAGGTGTGTGTGTCAAACTGACCAACCCCAGTTGATGAATGGCACTTAGTAGAAAGCCGCAAGCTATGCCTACACTCTCGCTCACGTAGTAGTTTTTGGCTTTGCCACCATCACTTTCTAGGTCATATGATTTTTTGAAAACAACTATGAGGTATGGGGCGGTGGTCAAAAATTCTTTATGCCAATCTGTGCCAAACTTTTTAAGATCCTCCAGCCATTCTTCACTCATTCGGCCATGGTAGTTGGTGTATTCTTCTTTTTCGGCAGCCTCACGTATAAGTGCTTTTAAATCTTCTTTGGCTATCACACAAAAGGTCCAAGGTTGCTTGTGAGCACCACTAGGTGCAGATGCGGCTATGCGTAGAAGATTGTCTATAACCTCTTTGGGAATGGGTTTGTTAGAAAACTCCCGAACGCTTCTTCTGCCCTGCATCTCACTGTTTAGTTTTTCGCTAGCAGTGAGTAGAGCATTGTCATTATCAAATATGATGGGATGAGAAAATGGAGAAAATCCTTCTTGCATTGTACAAATGTAAGAAGGATAACGGGAGCGTCTTACTTTCCTTTATACACTTATATACTGTCTGGGTATACCCAATCTTCTAAAGGCTCAAGTGGTTCTAGTGGCTCGATTGGTTCTATAGGCTCAATTGGTTCTATGGAATTATGAAAATTGTCATTTTGTCTTAACTCTTCGCCAAAAGTTTTAAAAGATTCTATATTTAGATTTCCTGCTG
>DNBZ01000326.1 GCA_003484585.1 Bacteroidota bacterium
AATGTAGTGCCTATATTTTTTTCTGAGGTAAGTCCTATCTCGCCACCCATCAGCTCTACTAACTTCTTACTTATACTTAAGCCCAAACCTATACCACCATATTTCCTACTTATACTGGTATCCTCTTGTTCAAAAGATTCGAAAATCTTCTTTTGTTTCTCTTCAGAGATACCGATACCATCATCTTTTACAGAGAACCTAAGCTTAGCTATACGAGCATCGTCAGTCTGAGCTCTAAGTAGCTCATCTAACTCTACAGTTATTTTCACGTAGCCATTATCAGTGAATTTGATAGCATTACTAACTAAATTAATAAGCACCTGTCGGATACGTAATATGTCACCTCTAAACTGAGTAATCATAATATTACCTATGAACTTACTTAGTTCTATACTCTTATCCTTAGCTTGTTTAGAGAATATGATCATCACCTCCTCTAGCAGCTTGTCTAAGTCTATAAGAGTAGATTCTATATTCATTTTTCCTGCCTCTATCTTAGAAAAATCCAAAATATCATTCAGTATAGTTAGCAGATTCTCACTACTGGTTTGTATGGTTTCTACAAATTTCTTTTGCTCATCATTGAGTGGAGTTTCTAGCATCAAACTAGCCATCCCCATGATACCATTCATCGGAGTTCTAATCTCATGACTAGTCATCGCAAAAAAATTAGACTTTGCTATAGAGCCCGCTTCTGCTTGTTGCCTGGCGTCTTCTAGCACAGTATTCATTTTTCTCAGCTCGTGATTCTGTTTGTTAATCAAAGCATTTCGTTGCTCTAGTTTCTTATTACTACTCTGCTTATTTCTCACTTGTCTATAAAGTACTACCAGTATAAAACTCAGCAGAATTATTGCTGAAATGATAGAGTACTTTATAATATCTGAGGTTCTCTTTTCTTGAATAAGTCTTTGCTTTTCGGCATCGTCTACTACCGCCTGTGTGGTTATCACAACTAGCTCAGACTTAGATTTTAGTTGCTCGAATTGCTTAAACGCACCAGAGACTCCATTAGTGACTTTTATTTTTTCGTATTCCTCGTTTACTTCAAATGCCTTTTTATAATCATTCAAATTATAATACGCTTTGGTAAGCACTTCATAAGCCCTTGCTATTTCATGTTGTGATACATATTTCCTATCACCACCTATAACACTATTGGCTAGCGAGATGGCCTTTTCAGAGTTATTATTAGCCATATTTAGCTCTGCTTGCTTGCACCGATAAGGAGCCCGTAGACTACTCAATCTGTTAGACGCCATTAGTTCTGCCACCTTTCCTAGGTAGGTATTTGCTGTGGCATAGTCATTTAGCTCTACATTAATGTCAGACATATTAAGATAGGCCTTACAAATCAGCCAGCTATTGCCAGATTTCTTTGCTGTGGTTAGTGACTTGGCACTATAATTATTTGCATAATTATAACTTTTTTGCTTGATGTAGTTTGTAGCCAATAGATTATAAATAGATGCAGCTAAATGCTCATTTCCGACTTCCTTATTTAGCAATAATGCATCTTGTAAATGCAAGCGAGCAGAACTATGCTGCCCAATACTTGTCAACGCATCAGCTATCGCAATATTGGTTTCTATTAATCCTCCTTCATCTTTTTCCTGCTCTTTTATCTCTTTAGCTTGAAAGTATGCACCAAATGCATCAGAGTATTTACCCTGGTGAAGTAGCATATTTCCTTGAAGCAATTTAATCTCAGACTCTAGATACAAATCTTTTAACTCTCTGGCACAGAATATTGCTTCATCTACTTTCAAAAAGTCAGCACCTTCATCTCCTCTTAGTAACTCTATGTATGCTAGATTAGCTTTGCTAAATGCCTGCGGTCCAGAGCATCTTGACTGTGCAAGAGGTGAATAGGCAGCATTGAAGTAGAAATATGCATCGTCAAAATTGCCACTTTTTAGGAGCAGAAGACCTATGTTGTTATTATAAATGCTTATCCCTTCTCCAGTGGCCGTCGCAAGTTTAGATTTTTGTTCAGCCAAAATTTCTGAAATAGGCAGACTTATTTCAGCACTATAAAGGCTTGATTGTGCGTAAGTATGTAAAACAGTTATACCTAAAACTAGTCCAAAAAGGTATCTTCTCAATTCCTTTTTAATAGCCCAAAGGGCCGTATTACTTGAGTATTTTGGATACATCTTACTTGGATTGTATTTTAACAAAGGTATTTGATTTTTCTTTAAGAATTGAATGACTACGCTTTATATAACAAACGTAAATAGTAAATTTGTTTAATTTAAACAATATGTCTTCTACCATCATCTCTCTCAATCTCAACGATTTCAAAAACGGAACCCCTTCAGAAAAGCAAACCTTTGTTCAAGATCTGGGTACTGCATACGAGAAAATCGGCTTTGTAGCAATTTTTAATCACGAGCTTAGTAATGAACTCTCTGCCCATTTATATAAGTATACTAAGGATTTTTATGCACTTCCCTTGGAGACTAAAATGAAGTACCATATCACAGGTATAGCTGGTCAGCGAGGATTTACCTCTTGGGGTACAGAGCATAGTAAAGATAGCAAAGTAGGTGATCTAAAAGAGTTTTATCATTTTGGACAGGAGATACCTGAAAATCTAAAGTCTAAGTTTGGCTACTATGAAAACATCTCAGTAGATGAAGTTCCAGAGTTTTCTGAATATGGACTAAAAGCGTATGCCGCTTTGCAAGAAACAGGCAAGTATATGCTCAGAGCCATTGCTCTATATCTAAACCTAGACGAGATGTATTTTGATGACTATATACAATATGGCAATAGCATCCTTCGGCCAATACACTATGGCCCAATAAAAGATGCACCAAAAAATGCAGTACGTGCAGGACAGCATGAAGATATAAACCTAATCACCTTACTGATGGGTGCTAGTGCTGCTGGACTAGAAGTGCTAAATAAACAGAATAACTGGATAGCCATAACAGCATTACCTAACCAACTGGTAGTAAATGTCGGCGATATGCTTCAGAGACTTACTAATAACAAGCTACGAAGCACCACGCATCGAGTGGTAAATCCGCCCAAAGAAGAATGGGGTACTACCCGTTTTTCTATCCCATACTTTTTGCATCCTGTATCTGAGATGAGATTAGACTGCTTAGAAAGCTGCGTAACACCTGAAAATCCAAAAGCATATGATGACATCTCTGCAGGCGATTTCCTTACGGAAAGATTGATTGAGATTGGGTTGTTAAAGAAGTAGAGGTTATTCTAAATCTGTCTACCCAAGATTTGATGGATACGGATTTCTTCTCTATTCGATACTCCGGTTATTCAATACTTCAACAAACTCCTTCATACCTTCACTCCCCCCTTTTTGGATGTGAATCACCTTGTTAGTCACTTGCATTTTGTGTGCTACAGGATTAGGGTCTATCACAAAAATAGGGACTTCTAGTCTAGCAAAATTGACCAAACCTGCAGCCGGATACACTTCTAAACTAGTTCCAATAACCAAAACTATATCCGCATCTAGCACTTCTTCTGTCGCGGCTTCCATGAGCGGCACAGCCTCCCCAAACCAGACTATAAAGGGCCTCATTTGATAGCCTTCTTCACATACATCCCCTTCCAGTATATCACCAAAACCCATATCGACAACATGTCGCTTTTCATTACTACTGCACGCTTTGGTGATTTCTCCGTGTAGATGTATTACCTGAGTACTCCCTGCCTGTTCGTGTAGGTTATCTATATTTTGAGTTACTACGCTTACCTCCCACTCCTTTTCCATCTCAGCTAAAAGTTTATGAGCTTCATTTGGCAATACGCTAGCTATATTTCTCCTACGAGCATTATAAAATTCTAGCACAGTACTATAGTCCTTTGCCCAACCTTCTGGCGAGGCAACTTCCATAATCTTATATCCTTCCCACAGACCATTGCTACCTCTAAAAGTAGCCACTCCACTTTCTGCACTTATACCTGCACAACTAATTTCTTTTTCGTAACATTTTGGAGTTCCTTTGTCGCCATTTATTATTCTATTTCTTGAATCAATACATCAAAGATATAATCAAAATTAGTTGGCCTATAATCATTAGTCAGCTTGGCATGGTGCTTACCGGTTTTTTTGACACCATAATGGTGGGAGACTTAGGTCATCAGCAGCTTGCCGCAGCAGGTGTATGCAATAGTATTTTCTTCTTTGTAGCTATTTTTCCGATGGGCGTTACCATGGCCTTTTCTACCATAGTAGGTATTTTACAAGGTAAAAATAAAACATCATCCTATCATATTTTAGCTAGGGACAGTTTCATAGTGACACTAGCTTTATCCACACTAGGTGGCTTGGGACTATGGTATTGCATCTCACATTTTCACCTCTTTCAGCAGACCGACATAGTTTCTGCCCTCTCCATACCCTACCTTACACTTGTAGCATGGTCACTTATGCCTATGCTCATATTCTTCTTTGCCAAAAATCTATGTGATGGCTTCAGCTTTACATTGGGGGGTATGGTGATTACATTATTAGCATTGGCACTTAACGTATTTCTGAACTGGATATTTATTTACGGCAAATTAGGTAGCCCAGCCTATGGACTGAATGGGGCTGGATATGCCACCATCATTTCTCGTATATTCTTGGCTGCGACTATGCTCTTCGTATTATTCAAAAGCAGTAAAATACCAATCACATTCACCTCGTTTCGCAAGTCATTTTTAGAATCTTCACGTATCACATTTTACAAGCGAATATTTAC
>DNBZ01000201.1 GCA_003484585.1 Bacteroidota bacterium
CATCATTTTAGGATTACCCAGAGATACTTTTTTATTATAAATGATAGCTTCAACTCCTTTACCTGTCACAGCACTAAATCCATCAGATTTTACGGTCTCCGAATTTAGTTCTCTACCATATTTTACGGTCGCTTCTGAAAGTGGATGCTCACTATTGCTATTTAGCGATACTATATATTGAAGCACTTCTTTTTCTTTATAGTCTTCACTGAATGATCCAATTTTTTCTACCGTTGGTTTCCCTTCAGTTATAGTTCCGGTCTTATCTACTATTAGAATATCGACTTTATTTAGTTTTTCTAGTGCTTCAGCATTCTTGATTAAAACGCCGTTTTGAGCACCCTTTCCTACACCTACCATTACAGACATGGGTGTGGCTAATCCTAGTGCACAAGGACAAGCTATAATCAATACTGCAATAGCATTTACCAGTGCGAACACATAAGCTGGCTCTGGTCCCCAAATAGCCCATACACCAAAGGTAATTATTGAAATAAAGACTACTACAGGTACAAAGTAGCCTGAAACTTTATCTGCTAGATTTTGTATTGGTGCACGACTTCTACTCGCATTATTTACCATATGAATTATCTGAGAAAGAAGTGTGTCACTTCCTACTTTTTCGGCCTTCATCAAAAAGGTTTGATTTCCGTTAATTGTACCGCTACTGACTTTATCGTCCTTTGATTTATTTACAGGAATAGGCTCCCCAGTAATCATAGATTCGTCTATTGTAGTTTCACCTTCTGTTATCTTTCCATCTACAGGTATTTTATCTCCTGGCTTTACTTTTAAGATATCTTCTAATTCTATTTTATCTATACTGACTTCAACCTCTTGCCCATCAACAACCTTTATCGCCTTACTCGGTGCTAGTTTCAGAAGTTCCTTTACGGCTGACGTGGTCTTGCTGTGTGCTCTTGCTTCAAGTAACTGTCCTAATAATACTAGGGTTAGAATCACAGTTGCAGCTTCAAAATATACATGTACTGCTCCTGACTCTGTTTTAAACTGCTCTGGAAATACATCGGGGAACAACATACCAAAAACACTAAATAACCAAGCAACACCTGCACCTATACCTATAAGCGTAAACATATTCAAATTCCAAGTTTTGATACTTCTATAAGCTCGTTCAAAAAACATCCAAGTAGCATAGAAGACAACTGGAATGGAAAGTCCAAATTGAATCCAGTTCCACCATTTTTGTTCCATTAAATTGTATAATGGATTGTTAGGAACCATTTCACTCATAGCTATTAAGAAAATTGGTAATGTGAATACAGTGGCTATCCAGAATTTCTTCAAAAGTTTCTTATAACTCTTTTCTTCTACTGAACTATCTGCCTCCATAGGCACTAAATCCATTCCGCACTTAGGACAAGCTCCTGATTCGTCTTTTATAACCTCTGGGTGCATCGGACAAGTCCATTGTTCAGAGGTGTTTTTAGATAGGTTTTGTTCCTCTACGAGATCCATCCCACAAACTGGACACCCTACATTCGAATTATAGGTTTTATCACCTTCACAATGCATAGGGCAGTAAAATGTGCCTGTACCATTTTTAGGTTGTTTCATTTCAGGTGTTTCTTTAGATTGATATCCTTCACCTAGAGCAAAAATGCTATACCTGTTATCTTTTGTTTTAAGGGCATTCTGAAAAGAAGCTAATGAAATATGTGACTCCATCTCTATAGTAGCTTCTGCGTTCTCTAAATTAACGCTTGCCTTTGAAACACCTTCCACTTTAGAAAGTGTTTCTTCTACGTGGCTTCTGCAGCCAGTGCAGGTCATTCCATGTATGTGATATGTATGTTTCATAATTATTGTTTCTTGTGCATTCCTGTTGTTAAATTATAACTACCATCATCTAACGGTATTACTTCAAAATAAAAGGCTGTTGGAACTCTGTAATTCCCGTAGGTTCTGACTCCTTGCATATCGCATTGCATATTATAGAGACGAATTTTATCCCCTCTTTTGGCAACAGCATAATAGCCTTTTGAAAACCATTTCAATGTACTAGCTAGTTTATGATCTATTGTGCTCAGTAAGGAGTCGTTTATAGGGAACTCCATAAACTCAATTTCATTTCCGTGCATAACATTGAACTTCCCTATGAATAGACTTTCATCTGTTTTCCCAACTCCATACCAGTTTATGCTCCCAACACTTACTGGGACAGTTAATAAATCATCATAAATGACGCCTTGCTTTGCTAGATTAGCATCAAAAACGTTCTCTATCTTTTGTTTTACTCCAATAGTGACAATCAAGTAAATAGTACTTAATGCTAGGCCAATAAGTACAGGCTTGGTCCTTGATCTTTTAAATCTGTTTATTGATAGACTTGTTATTAAGCCTATCAAAAGAGGTACGGTATAAAAAGGGTCTACTACATTAATAGTATCAAAACTTACGCGATAGTTAGAAAATGGCAGAAACAATTGAGTACCATATGTAGTAAATGCATCCAGTAAAACGTGTGTTATCAAAGCTAACCAAGAGACCAACCATAGCTTAGAATAATTTATTTCCTTAGTCCATTTCATCTTCAATAAGACAAGGGCAAATAAGAATGCACCAATTAGACTAAACAAAATTGAATGACTGAATCCTCTATGGATGCTTATTCTATCTACAGCAGAATAAAACGGTAGAAGTGCAATATCAAGATCAGGAATAGTAGCTATGATTGCACCAACTATAGCAGCCTTACTGCCAATTTTGCGTCCTAGCATTGCTTCCCCTATCGCAGCTCCTAAAGCTGCCTGTGTTATACTATCCATATTACTTTATTTTTAATATTCTCACACTCTTTTATTTCACAAAAGATAGTGCTCACTTTACGAGTTATTTGAAGTATATGATATTCGTTTTTCATCATTTGTTAGTTAGATATTCTAATTGTGAAATTGCAATATGATAGTTCTTTATCTCGCTAGAGAGTCTCATTTTGTACTTTATAAGCAATTGCTGAGATCTAATTAACTCTACAAAGTCTTTTCCCGAAGTGCTGTAGGACGTATAGAGTAGGTCTAATATCCTAGTCTGGGTCTTTATTTCTGACTCATAAAGTTTTATTAGTTCGGTCGCTACAGTTAATTTATACTCAGCTTGGACAAATTCGCTATTCCTATTGTTTTGGTATTGCTCTTTGTTTAGCTCTAAGGCATTTTTAAGGTAGTTAGCCTCACTCGCAGCGGCTTTGTATTGTGACCTGAAGATTGGTAAAGATATGGTCGCCATAGGCATTAAAATATCTTTACCATCATCAGCCACAGTTGAGATGTTTCTTTTACTAACTACAACATAATCTAACCCTAACCCAATGCTTGGTAAGCCTGACAACTTTGCTAGCTCTCCTTGTTTTGTTATTGCATTCATTTTTAAATCAAACGACGCAATTGTTGGGTTATTCACAAAAATACTATCAGCACTAAAAGACCTATTACCAGCAAAATTGTTCAATGAATCTAGTTCAATAACCTCATCAGAAGACCTATTTAGTAATAGATTGAAACGAACTTGCAAAAGATTCATTTTTTCATTCAGCAGAAGCAATTCACTCTTTACATCTTCTATACGAACATCTATTCGCAGGACATCCACCATTGTTCCTTTACCATTGGCAAATTGAATATTAGCTAGTTCCTTATAAGAAGTAAGCAAGGATAAATTCTCTTGTTGCAACCTTATATGTTCATTCAACTCTATCAGTGGAAAGTACGCCTCTTTTACATCTCTAAATAAACTTAGTTTATGAGCCAGGAACTCTTGAAATTTACTTTCTGCTAGTTTGCTCGCTATATCCTCTTTTGCATCAAGTGTTCCAAACCAAGGGACCATCTGACTTAACGAAAACTTCATTCTTTGTGGCCCAACTCTTGTTTCAACCGGACTAATAAAATAACCAAACGAAAATGTAGGATTATTTAATGTATTAACTTGCTCTATTCGCTGCATTGAAGCTTCAAACTCAGCATATTTAGCTTTTAAGCCAGGATTGTTAGTCGCAGCATATTCTAGATAAGATTCTAAGTGTTGTGCTCGCATGTTAAGTGGTCTAACCACCATTCCAAGAATGAAAAGTAATATGATTCTATTTTTCATTTTGATTTTTCTTTAGTTGGTACTCTTCCCTCATACTATAGAGTACAGGAGTAATAAAATACGTTATGGATGCGACTATCATTCCGCCAAAAGCGGGAATTGCCATTGGTATCATTATATCTGCTCCTCTACCTGTGGAAGTAAGAACTGGTAAAAGAGCTATAATAGTAGTAGCTGTAGTCATTATTGCAGGTTTTATTCGCTTCAATCCAGCTTCAGAAACAGCTAATCTAATATCATCTATAGTCTTAGGTTTATTCGCCTCAAAGCTGTAGTCTAAATATGTCCCCATCAAAACCCCATCATCAGTTGCTATACCAAAGAGTGCTATAAAACCGACCCACACTGCAACACTTAGATTAATAGTTCTTACTTGAAACAAATTTCTTAAATCAGTATCAAATAATGAGAAATTAAGAAACCATCCCTTACTGTAGAACCAAAGCATCAGGAA
The DNA here is from genome assembly GCA_003484585.1 of Bacteroidota bacterium. Lineage (GTDB taxonomy): Bacteria > Bacteroidota > Bacteroidia > NS11-12g > UBA9320 > UBA9320. Next base: position 4,568 of record DNBZ01000201.1, read on the forward strand.
TGCACCACTAAATGCCATAGCAATACCTGCAAATATCATCAAAGAAGTAGAAATAGATTTGAATTGGAAATAGAGTATAAGGAAAATAATAACTAGAACAAGAGGTACTACAATAGCTAGCCTCTTCTCAGCTCTAATCTGGTTTTCATAGCTTCCAGAGAACTTATAGCTTACTCCTTTAGGAACTACTATAGAACCTTCATCTATCCTCTCATTGATAAGTTTTTGTGCTGCTTCTACAACATCTACCTCAGCATAGCCGTCTTTCTTATCTAGCAATACATAACCTACTAAAAAGGTGTTCTCACTTTTTATCATCTGTGGGCCTCGCACATACTCTACATCTACTAAATCACCAAGCGGAATATGAGCTCCACTAGCTGTTGACACTATTATCTTGCTAAGAGATGAAGGGTCATCTCTCAACTCCCTAGGGTAACGAACTCTTACAGGAAAACGCTCTCTACCTTCTACGGTAGTAGTAATCTGCATACCACCAATAGCAGTCTCTATAGTTTGTTGGACATCAACGACACTCAGTCCATACCTAGATATAGCCTCTCGATTAATGTTCAGATGAATATATGGTTTACCGACTATTCTATCCGCAAAAACCGCTTCAGCTTTCACAGAAGGAACTTCTTTCAAGACTTGCTCCAGCTCCAATCCAAACTTTTCTATAGTAGGAAGATCAGGTCCGAAGACTTTTATTCCCATTGGAGCTCTCATTCCAGTTTGGAGCATTACTAGCCTTGTTTCAATAGGCTGTAATTTAGGAGCTGATGTAACTCCAGGTAGATTAATGGTCCCTATAATCTCATTCCATATATCGTCCGACGACTGAATGTGATCTCTCCAGTTTCTGAAGTATTGTCCAGATTCATCTGAAATCAAATCGTCACGTGTAATTCCTTGAGTTATAGCATCAGCGTTAGAGATAGTATCTCCATTAGTCAATACAAAGAGATCGTCATTATCCGTTTTAAATCGTTGCCTATGCCCTTGTTCATTTAGAGCATACTCTGATTTATAGTTAATAATGTTTTCATACATGGATATTGGAGCTGGGTCTAAAGCTGATTCTGTACGACCCATTTTACCTACTGCTAGTTCTACTTCGGGTATGTTAGCCAAAATCATGTCCAATTGCTGAACCACTCGTTTATTTTGCTCTATTCCTGCATGCGGCATTGATGTTGGCATTAGCAGGAAACTACCTTCGTCTAATGATGGCATAAACTCCTTACCAATGCCAGGAAAGCTTTCTGATAAAGAAGACCATACACTTGTATTTTCTATAGAGACATTTACTTTCTGAAAACCAGATGAGACAAATCCAAAAACAGTATTAAATCCCATCCAAATAACCGAAGCCAATAGGATGATAAACATAGGTATGGATAGGAAAGTCTTTTTATGAGCCAAACACCAAGCGAGTACTTTGGAATAGTAATGCTCTAGCAAAGCAAATACACCAAGAATGGATGCTATGATGAGAGCTACAAATATAAAATTGAGCAATCCAGACTTTCCTGCACCTAATGGCATCCAGTAGTCAGCTAATAGCCAAGTAATCGAGATTACCGATACTATAATAATTAGATTTTTTGCAAACCAATTCTTTATCGGGCCATATTCTTGAACAAACCAAGCTATGCTAATAGCAATTAAAGTAACTCCTGCCCAAGGGCTAATCCAGATTATAGATATAATTCCAAAGACAATCAGTAAGGCATTGAAAATTACTCCTTTTTTATTCTTAGATATTTTAAATCCAAACACCCAATGAGCTAACGTAGGTAAAATGAATAACGCTACCACTAGAGCAGCTAACAATGCAAAGGTTTTCGTAAATGCGAGTGGTCTAAACAATTTTCCTTCCGCAGCTTGCATTGTAAATACAGGTATAAAACTTATTATAGTTGTAGAGACAGCTGTTACAATTGCCGAACTTACTTCCGCTGCTCCATTGTATATAGTTTCTATCAATTTTTGACCTTTGGGAGCTAAAGTCATATGTTTATCAATGTTCTCTGAGAGAACTATTCCCAGATCGACCATCGTACCAATAGCAATAGCAATACCTGACAATGCAACTATATTGGCGTCTACATGAAAGTATCTCATGGCTATGAATACCATAAGTACTGCAATCGGTAACAGGCTAGAAATTAGCAATGATGCACGTATATTGAACATCATAATGATTACAACCAAAAAGGTAATTAAGATCTCAAGGGATAGAGCTTCTTCAAGTGTTCCTAGGGTTTCTTTAATGACCGTGGTCCTATCATAGAACGGCACTATAGTTAATTGACTAACTGTTCCATTAGCTAATGTTTTAGAAGGTAATCCACCTTTAATCTCTCCAATTTTATCTTTAACGCCATTTATTACCTTTAGCGGATTAGCCCCATATCGAGCTACTACTACACCGCCCACTACTTCAGCACCATCTTTATCTAGTAGCCCTCTTCGTGTTGCTGGGCCAATTGAGACTACAGCGATATCCTTTATTCTAATAGGAACATTATCATGAACAGCCACTACAGCTAATTCTATGTCTTCAATAGATTTAATGTACCCAAGCCCTCTAACTAGATATTCTGCTTGATTGATTTCTATGGTTTTTGCACCAACATCCTTGTTGGAATTTTTAACCGCCAGCATTACCTTATGTAGGGGTATATCATAGGTTCGTAGGGCATTTGGATCTACGTCTATTTGATACTCTTTTACAAAACCACCAATGGACGCTACTTCACTTACTCCGTCCACAGCATTCAGTCCATATTTTACAAAGAAGTCTTGAATAGATCGTATTTCATGGAGGTCCCAACCTCCAGTAGGGTTATTGTTTTCGTCTCTACCTTCAAGAGTATACCAATACACTTGACCAAGTGCGGTAGCATCTGGCCCTATAGCTGGGCTTACCTCAGGAGGCAGCAGGTCAGTTGGAAGAGAATTAAGTTTCTCTAATATTCTGGATCTAGACCAATAAAATTCCACATCTTCATTAAAGATTACGTAAATACTCGAAACTCCGAAAATTGATGAACTACGGATAGATTTCACTCCGGGAATCCCAAGCAATGAAGTTGTTAAAGGATATGTAATTTGGTCCTCAATATCTTGAGGTGACCTTCCTTGCCATTTAGTAAAGACTATTTGTTGGTTTTCACCAATATCAGGAATAGCATCTACCGGGACAGGGTCTGAGGGCAAAGCCCCAACTTCCCAACCAAATGGAGAAGTAACTACTCCCCAAGCAACGAAGAGCATTATGACGATTACCGTCACTAATTTATTGTATAAAAAATATTTAATTATTCTGTTAAGCATAAAATTTCTTTGAACTAAAAACTAAAAACTAAAAAAAAGACATCCCGTAGAATTGACAACTGGGATAAAAAACTATGCTTTCTATATTACATAAACTTGAAGGTAAGACCTTATTAAGTTTTTGCGTAACGTGGGTGAAGATTCAATAAACTCACATTGTAGGTCTTCAAGACTATCATAAGAATATACCTGCTCCCATTGATAACGGGAAACAGGTATTCTTATAATCAACCAATTAAACGTGAAAAGTTCATAACTATTTGTTTGTTCAATGCTAACAACACTGTTTACACAACAATTTGATTTACTAATCGTACTATTTGTAGATTCGCAATCACTGTTATCCATATCACAACCACCATTGTCTTGTCCCATATTTAATTGGGCAGACACTAGCTTATCTCCGCAAAAATGCATTGCGAATGACACTCCTGTCTCAGACAAGAAAAGTGTTAGAATTAATAATATGGATATAATTTTTCTCAATTATTTATAAGCAATTTTTTTATAAAATGTTCCGTATCTGCATTTACATGAACTCGATAATACCCCGATGATAAATTGTAATTTAATTTATACTCTCTTGCAGGTTCGAAATACTCTTCAAAGTAGACTCTAGCTCCTCTAACATCATAAATGCTAATCGACTCTAGATTTACAATTTTATTGAAGTTTATATTGAGATAATCAGAAGCTGGATTCGGATACAGTGTAAATTTTATCTTATTGGGTATAAATATGTCTGCTACTTCAAGATTTTCTACAACAACAAACTGCCCCATCATTCCACCATCTTCGTGAGTGAGTAGATGGCAGTGATACATATATGGTGTTATGGAATCCGAAAAATTATCGAACTTAGCAATAAACCTCACTGTTTCTTGAGGTTTAATGAATACTACATCTTTTCGACCCATCTCAGATGCAGAAGGTGCAACACCATTTCTATCCAAAATATTAAATTGAACATCATGAATATGAAAATATCTAGAAGACAATTTGAACAAAATAGGGCTAAAGCAAATAGGTTTTGCCCTTGCGGAAAAAGCAATCTCGATGGGAAGTTTGCAACAGAAAAAGGCTTTGAGGGTCAGAACGTAGGCCATTGTCATGGTTGTGCTAAAGACTTTTGGGCTGACTCTGGAACGATAGAGCCAATACAGAGATACACACCAATTGAAACGGTAAATTATTGTAGTCATAGTTGGGATGAAATAGAACAAACCTTTGACACTGATTTAGAGTCTGGTTTTGCTAAATTTTTGATTGAAGTATTTGGAGAAAAACAAGCAATCAAGGCAGTCGAAAATTACATTTTAGGAAACTATTACGGCAATACTATTTTTTGGCAAATTGACAGATATAATAATGTTCGTGCTGGAAAAGTTATCTCCTACTTACCAGATGGCAAAAGAGATAAAAGCTTAAATCCTAAAGCAAAAAGATGGATGCACAAGAAAGGAGAATGCGACCTAAATCAATGCTTCTATGGCGACCATTTAATTCTTGACAACAACTTGCCCATTGCGGTTGCAGAAGGCGCTAAAGCAGCTATTATAATGTCTCTAATAAGGCCGTAGCTCCGGGGCTGGGTGNNCGCTAAAGCAGCCGTTATAATGTCTCTTATAAGACCTGAGTACATTTGGGTAAGCGCAGAGTCTAAAGGGGGATTAAGTAAGTCAAAATGCGAATCAATAGCGGAGTATAATGTTACTCTTTTTCCTGACGCAGGTTGCTATGAATTATGGAAAAGCAAG
>DNBZ01000046.1 GCA_003484585.1 Bacteroidota bacterium
AAAATGGGTCGCATAGGAGATAAAGCGGATGTATAACCAGGGCTATTAATCCATTGGTTTAGCGGAGAAAAGTGCGATCCTTGAAGTTGGAATAGCGACGTGTCTTCCCAGTTTAAAAAAGAGCGACCTATTTTATTTCCAGAACCAATAATTAGATCCATGCTTTTTTTGAAAACAGGATTTTCGGACTGATTCAAATATCCTTCCTGGAAAGCTGCTCTTTCTTTTTGAGTGAATTTTATGAGGTCTCCATTTCCAAAAGATAAAAGGTTATTGTTTGGAATGAATGCCTCTTCTATCAATTCAAAGCGAAATGGTTTTGAGGTATTGTAATGTGAGGTTTGAAGGTGGGATGCAACAATTTGTGGATGACACTCTATGCATGAGTTCATACCAACATATTCAAGACCATTAGTGTGTTTGGCTATAACTGATAGGGGAATAAATTCGCTGCTATGGTTGACACATGAAAAAGTAAGTGTTCCGATAAGAATCAGAAATAGAAAGCGCATGACTTTAATCATAGAAAATTTTCTATTTATAAAAGTAACATATTTATGTTAAAGGTTTTTTGGTTTACATTGACTTGTAAATAAAAATAGTCCCAAAAACAAATAATCTTCGGGACTATTAAGTGGAGTCGGCGGTTCCACAACCTCCCGCCTCTACAATCTCAACAAAATAAAGACATTAGAGTTAAAACACCAATAAATATAAGGTTTAAGGGCAAATATAACATAGACATCCAGAGACAAAGGAAGACACAAAAAGTCAAATACAGACCATATAGAGGAGGCAAAAGAGGAGGCATTTAGCATTTTACTCTTATATTAGCGGTATGGAACTACTTTTTAAGCAACGAACAGGAGATAGTAAGAATACTGAAAAAAGTATTATAGCCTATTTTAACGGAAAGAATAAGCCCCAAATATCTACAAAGATTAAGGTTAAGCCCTCAAACTTCTTAAATCAAAAAGTTGTAAAGATTTACGATAAGCATAGGATAAACGCCCTATTAGACAGAATGAGGCTATTATTCAAGGAAGAGCAGTTAGAATACAAAAGAAAGGGACTACCATTAGATAAGGCAGTTCTAACAAGAGTTGTAAATGAAGCATTAGGGATTACAGAGGTTAAGGAAGGTGAGATTAAGTTATATACAGAGTATGTCCCGCTGTATATGAAGAGATTAGATAAAATGAAAAATAATAGTGGGGAAATAGGATTAACCAAACAAACTCAAAAAACATATAAGTCAAATATAAACTGCTATAATAGATATGAAAAATGGAGAGTTGAGAACGGATACTCACCGATGAGCCTACAATATGGAACCATAGAAGATATGGAAGCCTACCAAGATTATTTAGAGGATGAAATGGAATATTCAGCCGACACTATTAACAAAAGAATAGGTATGGTAGTTGCTGTGAGCAGACACGCAAAAAAGCGAAAGCACAAAGTAAGCGAGGATATAACCGAATACGATGTTCCATCAAAACAACCCAGAAAAAGAGAGGACATAGTTTTTTTAAGTAATGAAGAGGTAGAACTCATTACTACACCAATAGAAGATTTACCAGACTATCTACTCAACACCCAAAGAATAGTTATTCTACAAATAGCAACAGGGCAGAGAATAAGCGACACGATGAACTACACCTCCTCCACATTTACAGAAAATGAGGGAGAGATTACAGGGCGTATAAGACAGCAAAAAACCAATAGAGAGATAAGTATTCCAATAGTAGGAGAAAGGGCAGTAGGGATAGTGAAAACAGGGCTATTCAGGGCTATATCACACCAGAAATACAATGATTACATAAAAGAGTTAGGCAAGAGAGCGGGGATAAACACAATCACTAAATCAAAGATGGTTGTTGATAAAAGATTAAAAGAGGTTGAGACTGAAAAATACAAACTGATTACCAGCCACACATTTCGTCGCACAGCGTTGAGTTTATGTTTTTTAGCAGGAATACCAGAGTATCACATTCTCAACATATCAGGGCATTCAAGGGTAAATATGCTGTATAGGTATTTAGGGAGAGATGAGGGAGGAGAACAAAGAACCAAAGAGTTGAGAGAAATGATGCTAAAAGCGTTTGAATAGTGCTGTTTCTTAATTTTTTATTCACCTCTGCTTTTTTTAAAATAACAAGGCTAAAGATAAGTAGTTCAAACGAAAGTTNNAAGTTATAGGCAGTGATTATTTTAAACGCTTGCCTCTTTCTTTAATCATCATCAAGGAGTCTAATTTGTTCTAAAAGGGATATGAGGTCTTTTTTCATCTCTTTGTTTAGGTGAGTCACTTTTAAGTGTCTTCTGTATTTTCCAGTTCCCTCTAACTTTAATTTGGAGGTTAGTTTATAACCGTAGGAAAATTCAAAAGAAACATGTTTTTTTGAAACAAATAATCCTCCAAAATTCTCCTTTAGTGAAAAGACGATGCCACCATATTTAAAGGTTTCATTTACCTTGGGGAAGGTGTCCCAGACAATATTTCTTAGCCAAATAAGGATTTCATATTTCTCAAAATCACTGGTTCTGAGTTCTTTTATGAATTTGTCAATCTGATTTTTTGTTTGAACAATATTTTTTTTGGATTTTGACATAGAATAAAATTAATCGTTTTCATTAATTCTTTATCCATTAGAATAGGTCCTCTGGTTGTAGTGTCGTTTTGGGAGTACCTTGATTACTAAAGTAATAAAAATAATAAAACCCACTTTAAGCTAAATAAACACAGGAACTAAAAGCGATGCTGAAAGGAGGTTAGAAATGACGCCTCAAAAAGATCCAAAAAAGGTAAAGCACTCATTACCATTACATAACATTACACTCATTTACACAAACTCTGTGATATTTATATGTAAGACAATCGTAGAATGACTATCAATCTTCTGTGACAATCAAAACATATTAATAACAAGTAAAGGAGGAGGTAATATTCCTATAAGGATTTACTCTATCCACTTCACAACACACACAAGTAATGTTAGCAGTAAGCATCAAGAGAAGACACAGAGGAGCCAAAGCAGGAAAGAGCATCTGGGACAAGGGAATGTATAAGAAACAACTACTGAAAGACCTATTTAGATTAGCATTTAAGATAGACAGAGTAACCCCAACAGACACTGAAATGATCCCTGAAAAGAATAAGGATAATCAATACCATCACGCACATCTTCTAATAAGAAACAAGGCTGTTCAGGAGACCGCTAACGAACTATTAAAGCACATAGAAGCAAGTAGTTACAAGATAGAATATCGTTGGAATGAACGCCTCAAAAGAGATGTTAAATATTACAGAAGCATAGACGGAAAATCTGGAGAAGTCTATTACACAGAGGTATATAGTGAGAAGGAATGGTTAGACTATATAGGCAAGACAGAAACCTCGTCAGGAGAGAAACACATATTTATAAGTAATAAGAAACATTAATCAACAGCATCACACAATATGGAAGAAGTAGCAAACATCACAAAGAACGATTTAATAGAAAGATACGCCATCAGTTTAAGTAAGATAGATAAGGATATTAGAGCAAAGAAGTTAAGTTATGTGAAAATAGGAAGAGCAATAAAGTTTAGACGAATAGATATAGAAAACTACATAACACCATCTACATCAGTATTACAATAACGCACCTATCTGTACGATAGTTTAAGAAACACTCTAATACCTCTTCAGGGAGACCAAACATTTATTATGAAAAACAAACAGCCAAAACAAGCACTCACTCAAGACGAAAGACACCGAGTAGATAGAGCAGTAAATAGGCAGATACTCGTTCCAAAATACAGGAGAACCGCCAAAAAGAAAACTGCGACTTTTAGTGACTAACAACTTTACAAAGTAGGTAAGTAGTTCAGGGCTATTTTCATAGAGGAGCTAAAAAATCAAGGAAAAGGAGAAATATACATTGGCTTGTATATTTTAACTATATTTAAACATCTTAAAACCAACACAATGAAAAAGCTATTTAGAGTTTCAAGAAGTCCAAGAAGTTTCTTGGACTCACTTGCAAAAATCTTAAGTTTTTCATCTGCCGAAACAAGGAGAGAGATTATCAATAAAAAAAGAAAAGTTAGGTGAGGGTTTAGGCACTATTAAAAGTAGCATCCAAAAATCTTATTATAAAGCGTAAGACAAGAATAACAAAGACAATCCAAAGAGCATTCCTCATCAAGGGGCTCAATCCAGAAAACC
>DNBZ01000370.1 GCA_003484585.1 Bacteroidota bacterium
CTGTACGAGAGTTATAGAGTCTATAGGAACGTCGGTGATTACTTCTACGCTATGCTCTCTTTGCTCTGGCACTATAGCGGCAATCAAACCTATGAGTCCAAAAAATACTATAATAAAGCTGTATCGTCCCATTGCTGTATTCCGTTTGTGATGTTAAATAAGTGATGAAAACCAATTTCGGTAAGTATGCGAACGGCCACTTTGCTCCTAGAGCCGTCTGAGCAGTAGAGTAGTATATTAATGTCTTTTTCTAAGTTAGTGAAGTAGTCTAAAAAATGTTGAGACATTAGATCTAGATGTACTGCACTAGGCAAATGTCCACTCTCGAAATCTTCCTTTCCACGGAGATCCAAGATTAGGCCATTTGTTTTGTCAAAAAGTAATCTCAATTCTGTAATGGGACCTATCTGGGTGATACTGTGCACTAGTTATTCTAATTTAGAATACAAATGTGCATTGCGGCTATGTCAGCTATTCTGACCGAGGGTAGTAAGGAGTATGATATTAATCAGAAAGGGGCATTTTTTAGCTTATCGTATTGCAGAAGTTTTATTTCACTGCTTTTTACGTCTATGTAACCGTCGTTTTTAAACTCAGAGAGCATGCGAATAGCGGTCTCCACGCTAGTGCCCGCCATTGAGGCTATAAGCTCACGAGGCACCTTCATACTAAAGCCACTTTCATCTGCATAGGTATCACTTAATGCTATAAGTGAGTTGGCCACACGCTTACGCACACTTTCATAGGCTAGTTCTAGTATTTTACTTTCCTTTATTAGTAGATTTTTGGAGAGCAGTTTAATAAACTTACCACTCACTTCATTGTTAGTGGCGAGTAAGTGTTTAAAGTCTTCTAAAGGTATCTGCCAGACGGTACAATCTTCTATCACTTCCGCTGACTCTGCATGATTCTGATCCTCTAGCACTCCCCAGTATCCAAAGAAATCTCCTGCTCCGCATAGTTCCAATACCACTTCCTTAGAGTCCTTATTCATCTTCACTATTTTCACCTTACCACTCTGTAAGAAGTAGATGTATCTAGGTGTATCACCTTCGGTAAATATCAATTGCTTCGCAGCATAAGACTTTACTATTTTATGTACGAATAGATCTTCGAAACTAGAAGAAGATACAGCCGTTTGAGCACCGCTACTTTTCTTCAGTCTATTCTCTATGGCCAGCAGTAAGTCGGTCTCCTCAAAAGGTTTAGTAATATAGTCATCTGCACCGAGGGTCATCCCCTTACGTATATCTATTTTTTCTGCTTTTGCTGTGAGAAAAATAAATGGGATGTGCAGCGTTTCTTTATGTTTACTCAATACATGAAGTACTCCATATCCATCTAGTTCTGGCATCATTATATCACAGAGTATAAGATCTGGAAGATGCTCAAGTGCCATCATAGCTCCTAGTTTTCCATTCTCTGCTTGGTACGTCTGATACCCACCAAGCTCAAGAAGCTCCGCTATATTTTCGCGTATATCTAGATTGTCTTCTATGATTAAAATTCTACTTATCTCCATCTATTTCTATTCTAAAAATACTTCCCTTATTTAACTCGCTTTCAAATGTAATTTCTGCTTCCATTATTTTAGCATAACGTTTCACAATATTAAGGCCTAGTCCTGTACCTTGTACTTGGCCCGCATTACTCGCTCTATAAAATCGACCAAATAGACGCTTTTGGTCTTCTGTGCTTATGCCTATTCCTTGATCAATAACTTCTATTGCCTTTTTACTATCCGCACTATATGCCCTTACTATTATATCTTTATCGCTGTATTTTACAGCGTTGTTTATCAAATTAGTAAGCATGTTACGCAGTAAAAAGACATCCATGGACCAAGTCACGTTATTCGTGTCATCTTGTATTACTATCTCCTGCCCAGGTTTGAGCATTTGTTGCACATCTTCTACTACGCTAGTTATGAGCTCTTTCACCAGTAGCTCTTCAGGATTATACTTCACATAGCCTCCTTCTATACGCTCTAAGGATAAAAAATCATTTAGAATCATGGTAAGATTCTGCACGTTATTTCTAATCTTATTGAGGTGTTTTAGTCTGTTGTCTTGTTGGTTAGTCTCGGAATACTTGCCTACCAGTTCAGCGGAGCTTAAGATACTACTAAGCGGTGTTCTAAACTCGTGTGACGCCATAGACACAAAACTTGTTTTAAGCTCATTGAGTTGTTTCTCCTTTGATAGAGCCGCATAGATCTCTCGTTCTGCTCTTTTTTCTTGGGAGACATTGTTTTCTACTATAAGTGCCTGGTCTACTACTCCTTCATTATAAGAAAGAGGAACACATCTTACTCTGTATACTCGCTCATTAGCACCATATTCAAAATTTCCTTCTTCACCTGCAAAAACGTCTTTTATCTTTTGGTCTACCAAGTCTCGCCACTCATTGGGAATATGCTGCAGATAGTTTTGTCCTAATAGTTCTGAATGATCTAATCCTATTTTACGAAGTTCACTTCCCTCTGCGTATACTATATTATTATCCATGCCTACAACTGTTATAGTTCCGTTTGGGTAATTCTTAGCAATAGTCTCATACAATCTTTGTCCTGCTATAAGAGCTTTCTGTGCTGTTTCACGTAGTTCTATCTCCTTTTTCAGCTCCAGAGTCCTGTTTTCTACCCGTTCTTCTAGCTCTTCAGCGTAACCTCTTATGATTCGCTCCTGTAGTTTTCGCTGAGTGAGGTCATGTATTATCCCTGTAAAATACTGAACGCCATTTGTCTCAAACTCACTTACTGCAAGACGAAAAGGAAAGACTGTCCCATCTTTTTTTAGACCTTCTACCTCTCTTCCTATTCCTATAATCTTGGGCTTACCCGTAGTTTTATAATTATGCAAATATCCGTCGTGTTGGCTCTTATCTGGCTCTGGCATAAGCACACTTATGTTTTTGCCCACGACACCCTTCTTAGGATATCCAAAGAGAAAAAGTCCAGCAGAATTAATATCCTCTATTACTCCTCTATTATTGATAACTATGATACCATCTAAGGTAGTTTCAAATATGGATTGATATTGTTCAGGCATAGTAAGATTGTGGTCGAAGATAAATTATTGACATCAAACCACAAACTTTGTCACCTAATCCAATCTTACAGTATAGATGTCAGAATTGTTTCTCTTGATTCCTTTTACCACAAAAGCCCCTGGCTGAGGGATTATTTCAATGAGCGTAAATGATGAACAAGATTTAGGTAAGGCATCAAACACCATGGTAAATCGCTTCGTATCTCCAGATTTTATAAAATACCACCCTGGCTGATAAACTATCCCAAATGCTTTAACCAGTTTATTTATTCCACCTCCTTGCTCGTCTAAGATAAAGGTTTCTTCCCACACGCGTACACCTACATCTCCTATATATAGGCTTGGATCATTATAAAAAGAACAATGCACTATTACCTGAGCCTCTTCTTCCATTTCAGTAAGTATTTCTGGGTCTATATCTACCTTAGTTTTGGTGGTCTCTTCTATGAGTGGCATGGCTTCACAGCAAAATTAGATGATAATATTCATCTAACCACCTTGTACTTGTCTTCCTCGGTGGAATATTATACCACTTGTAGCTTTCTGAAAACCACACTAACAGACTTTATGGGTGCTAAAAGGGCATGAAAAGATCCGTTAGCCCTTATCAATAATAAACCTTGAATACATATAGATGAAGTGACTCAAATAGAGTGCTAAGGAGCAAAGTGAAATACGCATCATAAAAAAAGGAGCTGATTTATCAACTCCTTTTGGTTGTGGGCCCACCTGGACTCGAACCAGGGACCACCTGATTATGAGTCA
>DNBZ01000200.1 GCA_003484585.1 Bacteroidota bacterium
GTCATCTGTAAGTTTATTGAAACGCTCTACATCTAAATAGTCGCCAGGTTTTGACACATCAAACAGGTCGTCATTTAAACCATCTGCTACTATCTTATTCTTTACTTTAATAGCCAGCTTAAAAAATGATTTGCCATCATCTTCTACGGCATAGTTGAGCCGCACTCCGTCTAAAAAAGTAACATTTGATAGCTCTTTTTTGTACTCTTCTAACTTTTCATTGGGCACACTTAGCTGTGCATTTATGCCTTCATGGGCAACATAGATTCTACCCAGTATACCTAGTGGATCCCAGTAGTAAAATAGATGATCTCTAAACAACTGGGGATTGCCAATATTGGCATATTTGTAAAAGGAAATAGTAGTACGTTTTTCATCACTACTCTTGATTTTCTCCTTTAGCTCTTCCCCATTAATAGTATTATGCAATTTCATGTTACACCCTTTTCAATGGTAGTACAAAGATAATACTGTGATTTATTTTACATAACTGCGTCCCATAAATAAATGCCATAATGAGGAATATCATAATTATACTCTCTCTTGTACTGAGCGATGCAAAGACATAAATGCAGGAGCATCTGAAAAACACTTTGCCGGCACTAGTCAATTGCAGATAAAAGCCGAGACGAAGGATGGCAGATTTCATGGGGACTTTGAAGAGTACTATCAGAATGGCAATAAACGTAGCGAAGGCAACTACCGCAAAGGACGAAAAACGGGTAGGTGGAAATATTGCAATGAAGAAAGCGAACTCCCCGAGAAGGAGTGGGAAGGGCTGTAGAAAGATCATTTCGTCCATTAATTCTTCATTTTAGTGTAAGAATCTACATTCTCTAAATCAAAAAGCACTTTTCATTCGTATCACTTAATATGAAGTCATTTACTTACATCATATGTTTATTTTTAGTACTCGGTTGTAATGCCCAGAGCAAACAATCGTCTAATACTAAAAGTGAAGTAAAACAAGAAGTCAATACAGAAATGAAATTTAACGTATTAACAGAAGAAGAAAAAAGAGTAATCCTTAATAAAGGAACAGAATATCCAGGCACGAGTGAATTCACAGATAGTGAAGCTAAAGGCGTGTACACCTGTAAGCAATGCAATCAGCCTCTATACACATCAGAAACTAAATTTAACAGTCACTGCGGTTGGCCAAGTTTTGATGATGAGATAGATGGATCTGTCACTCGTGTGCCAGATGCAGACGGACGCAGAGTAGAGATAGTTTGCTCAAACTGTCAAGGGCACTTAGGCCACGTTTTCGAAGGAGAAATGATGACCGACAAAAACACACGTCATTGTGTGAATGGAGTTTCTATGAATTTCGTAGAAGGTGGAGAAAACTTACCTGCGGTAATAGGAGAAGAGCCATTGGATATGACCAAAATGGATACTGCAACATTTGGAGCAGGATGTTTCTGGTGTGTGGAGGTGCTATTCGAAAAACTAAAAGGGGTACAGCATGTAGAAAGTGGCTATGCCGCTGGCAAACTGAAAAATCCTACTTATAAAATGGTAAGTGCAGGTACTACAGGATCTGTAGAAGTAGCTCAGTTGGTTTTTGATCCGAGTGTGATCTCTTATGAAAAACTAGTAGATATACTCTTTCACGTACACGACCCTACTACGCTAAACCAGCAAGGTGCTGATAAAGGTACACAGTATCGCTCGGTTATATTCTACCACGATGAAGAGCAAAAAGCGATAGCAGAAAAAGTACTAAGAGAGGTAGATGCAAGTGACTTATGGAGTGATCCTATAGTAACGGCTATAGAACCTATACTAAATTATAGTACGGCAGAAGATTACCACCAAAACTACTATAACAATAACAAAGAGAATAATGGATACTGCAACGCGGTAATAGGGCCCAAGGTGGCCAAGTTTCAGTTGAAATATAAGAATTTGATTAAGGGGTGATTTCCTTTTTTGATTAATTGGTTAGTTTATTAGAATCCTTTCCGCTTCGGCGGAGAGGATTTTTTTGCGTTATAAATAACCCAAGCATCTATAATACCAATTTAGATTTCCCACGCCATTTCTATAACACGATTTATATCTCTAGGTGAAAGTATCATTATTACTTTAACACTTCTTGAGTACATTTCGTTTGACCATGGGTCTCTAGAAAACTACAATCCCACACTACTACCTAGAAACATGGAGAAGCACTATTTGTTAATTTGAATAATTATATGAAAAACACCACTGAATGGATAAAAATATTTGACCGCGTATAATCACACAAGACAAGGAGCTATTTTTGCTATATTTGAATTAAGAGGATATGAGAAAGATTTTTGGATTAACAACTTTACTAATTGGGCTATTTTTAGTCTATATACTGAGCACGCCACAGAAAGTCGGAGAAACAGCCATACCTCCTTTAGCCAAATTGCTAAATCCATATACAGGTGCTTGGCAAAATGCTGAATCCGTAGAAGACTATACAGACTTTAGTCTAGAGTCTGACCAGATAAAGGAAGAGGTACGTATCGTTTTTGATGATAGAATGGTACCCCACATTTTCGCCCAAAATCTACAAGATGCCATGTTTGCTCAAGGATATGTAGAAGCGTATCACCGTCTTTTTCAGATGGATATAAGCACACGCTCACCAGATGGAAGACTGTCTGAGATACTAGGTCCAAACTTGCTAGACTACGATAAAAAGCAACGACGTCTTGGCCTAGGATACGCAGCAGATAATGCTGTGCAAGGTTGGGGTCAGTTTCCCGAAGAATTGAAAAATGTAAATGCCTACTCTGCTGGAGTTAACCATTTTATACAAAACCTAAAACCAAAAGACTATCCTTTGGAATACAAACTGCTAGACTTTGCCCCTAGCGAATGGACCAATAGACACTGTGCTCTACTGCTGAAAGCTATGACTCAAACCTTAGCAGGATATGAGGAAGATATAGAAATGAGCAATGCTCTACGCATTTTTGGTAACGAAGATTTTAATCTAATCTATCCAGATAGAAATCCAAAGGATATCCCTATAGCACAAGGCCCCTTCTTAAAAGCGAAAGAATCATTTGACAATCTCAACATTTCAGAAATTTCGGATGTGTACAAGCAGAGTATTGACAGACCTCGTTCACCCGATGGTGTAGGTAGTAATAATTGGGCCGTAGCAGGGAATAAAACTGTGACGGGCAAACCTATGCTAGCTAATGACCCTCATCTTGGCCTTAGCTTACCTTCCGTGTGGTACGAAATAGCAATCACAACACCCCATTTTAGTGCTCAAGGAGTAACACTGCTCGGTATGCCAGGCATTATGATTGGTTTCAATGAAAACATAGCTTGGGGAGAAACCAACGTAGGGCACGACATGTCCGACTACCATACCATATCTTGGACAGACAACACTAAGACCACGTACATGCTGGATAGCCAAGTTGTAAAAGCGGATCTCAAAATAGAAACCTATAACGTAAAAGGCACAGGAGTAATTTACGATACTGTGAGATACACGCACTGGGGACCTGTGGTAGAGGACGAAACTAACCTTGCTCTAAGATGGATAGCACACGACGCCTCACCCACTCCCGAGTTTATGGCTTTTATAAATGGGATGCAATGCAATAACTATGATGACTATCTGAAATCTACTGCAGACTTCTATGCTCCGGCACAAAATTTCGTATACGCAGACAATAACAATGAAATAGGCATACGTATAAATGGAGCAGTCCCCATAAAAAACTACCGGCAAGGTGTCACCATAAGCCCTGGTGCAGCTAGCAGTGATGGATGGCAAGGTATAATCCCAAGGGATGAAAACCCACAAGAAAGAAATCCTACTAGAGGATATGTGAGTAGTGCAAACCAATATAGTGCCTCTGCCGATTATCCGTATTACTACAATGGCAATTTTGAACCCTACCGAGGCAGAACCATACACAAGTACTTACAAAAAAGAGATACCGTAGACATAGCGTACATGAAAACAATGCAAAACAGCACCTACAGTATGTTAGCAGAAGAAGCCCTAGCAAGTATGCTTCCGATGCTAGATTCTATAAACTCTTCACATCCTTTTGCGATAAGTTTAGCTAAGTGGAACCTGCATTATGATGCCAATTCTTTAGATCCAGTTCGTTTTGATAAGTGGTTTACCGCTTTTCATGAAATGCTTTGGGACGAGATCTATACGCAACAAGACAAGGTAGCACTTCCTAGTCCAGACCTTTGGGTAACCGTGAATATGATAGAGGAGGTGACCGACAGCAAATTCTATGACATAGAAGCTACTCCAGTCATAGAGACTTTATCTAATCTTATCAATCTGTCTTTTGCTCAAACGCTAGACTCTGATCCTATCCCTTTGAGCCAAGAGAAAAACGCACAGATTCTGCACCTTACTAGACTTCCCGCTTTTTCTGAAATGGAAATAGCCCTTGGAGGCACCAAACATAGTCTCAATGCAATGCAACAAACCTTTGGTCCTAGTTGGCGTATGGTAGTGGCTCTGGGCGAAAAACCTGAAGCATATGGCACCTACCCTGGCGGGCAAAGTGGCAATCCCGCTAGTCCATTTTACAAAAATAAAATAGCTGCCTGGGCTAAAGGCGAATATGATAAACTAGAACTTGCCACCAAACCAGAAGACATTTCCAAATCACTTTTTAGCGTTAGCATCACTCATGAAAAATAGCATCCTCTTTATTCTAATACTTGTTGCCACTGCTGCACTGTCTCCATTTTTACCATGGTGGATTATAGCTCCGATAGCTTTTATGGGGACCTACGTAAGCAAAACAAAAGCTACGGCAGGATTTTTAATTTGCTTTTTGGCAGTGTTTTTAGCTTGGTTAGGCTCCATACTCATGACAGATGACGGCACTATAGCCATGCTTATGGGCAAACTCCTAAATATGTCTTCCTTCTTCACACCCTTTTTAGCTTCGCTTCTAGGAGCGTTAGTAGCTGGATTTTTTGGACTAGCAGGATCGTTGCTATCTCCTAAAAATAAAAATTGGGTAAATGGCTAATCCATTAATCTAAGTTGTTTTTTCGTTTTATTCGTAGAATGAAAAATCCTGAAAAATTAATTTACCCTCTAGTATCTGACCGATACAAAGCAGCATTTATAGATGCTTTCGTAATGATTGGTTTTTGGTTTGCCTTTACTATACTCTTTTCATCTCTAGAAAACGTGCCACAAGAAGCTAGAATTGCAGCTTATGTATTTAGTGTATTCTTATACGAACCTCTATTTGTAGCATTGTTTGGGGCTAGTATAGGACATATGTCTGGCGGATTAAAAGTAAGAAGGGAATCAAACAGGGATAAGAAGATAAATTTCTTTGCAGCTATCTTTAGATTCTTTGTGAAAGTGATACTTGGGATTATAGCCTTATTTACCATAACTAAGGAGAATAAAGGTCGTGCAATCCACGACATGGCGAGTGGAAGCATAGTACTCTTTAGCCAAGAAAAGCATGAAGAAACTAGCGACCTGGAGGATTCACCACTGCTCTAATACTGAATACGTGTGAGTATTGCAGTGTATTATCATTAGCCAAATCACTGAGAGCATAGTCCAGTGTAATCTGCTTTAGCTTTAGTCCTAGGCCTATGTTAGGCTGTAAGGTCCATTGCTGTTCGTAGTTCAAATCTTTGATTTGCTGTATATTACCTATTCCTCCACGCAAGTAGATTATATCTTTATATCCAGCTTCTATACCTAGATGTGGATCCCCACTTATAAAATTTGTTTTGAGTAGGGTATTTCTTTTACCGTCGGTATTGATATCAAGATTAATCTCTGCTAGCAAAGTGAAATCTTCTGAGATATCTACTTTTTTGGCAGCTCCTAGTATAACCTTAGGCAAGGTAAGCTCTAGTGAATTCTTTGGCACTTCATTACCCGTCTGTCTAAAAACTTGCACCTCTGCATCTGTAAAACTGTATTTCCATGCATTGAATGTCGTGGTAATATCTCTCGCCATAAAAGCGAACATCCATTTATTTTCAGTCTCATACTTGGCACTTGCATCTACACCAAAACCCCAAGCTGTCGCAAATTCTCCTGCTTTTCGGTGCACTATCTTAGCACTTCCACCAAAACTTAATCCTTCTACCAATGCTTGCTGAGCATAACTCACAAAAAAACCATAATCCACAGCACTAAACTCAGTTACCCTATCATAGTTTATCTGTCCATTATTTATTAAATCTAAAGTATTTGGTATTCCGTCTACGCCAAAACGTACCATTGAAAAAGCCAATGCTCCATTATTTTTCACCTTAGTACTTATTCCCAAATAATCATAGTTTGCTATTCCATTATACAGATTAGAATGCATAAAAGAAATCTGAAGTTTATCTTCTTGTTTTACTAGTCCTGCAGGATTCCAATATCCCGATGTTACATCCTCTGTAGAGGCTACAACAGAATTGGACATCCCAAAGGCTCTTGCTCCTACTCCTATAGACAAAAACTCATTACTATACTTTGGTGTAGACTGTGCTACACTCTCCATATTTAGGCCCAAAAGAGCCACTAGTAAAAGGCTTATGTTTTTAATAGAAGGAGGATTCATTGGTAAATATTATAAAAGTTGGATTTCTAAAGCATCAATAGAACGTTCTAATTCCGGTTGTATTGCCTCACAAATGTCAATAAGCAACTGACGCTGATCTTCATTGAGCTCTATCATATCTAACTTACGGCATACACCTTCTACGGCAGCCACTACATTTTCCAAACTAGTATATGTTTCGAGGAATCTTGCTTTCATAAACCTACGGTGCTGTCCTTTCCATAGTTCATCATCTTGCAAACCTGCATATCGCATAAATTTGAGAATCCAATCTTGTCCTA
>DNBZ01000145.1 GCA_003484585.1 Bacteroidota bacterium
CTACGATTTCCCTGATTACACACCTCAAGAATTATTAGAAATAGCAGATATTCACTCGATCAAAAAAGGAATAACCTTTGCCGCCGATGCTAAAGAAGAATTCTATAAAAAGATAGTAGAGGCCTATAGAAATAGAGATCAGTTTTTTGGGAATGCCAGACTCATAGTATCGCTTATAGAAGAGAGTAAACTAAACTTAGGCATACGTGTAATGAGTGCTGACGAACCAGCAAAACTTACAATTGAGGAGCTATCTCAAGTGCAGGTAGAAGACATAGAAAAGCTATCCTTAGACAATAAGCGTATCATTCCAGATATACCTATAGATGAAGAGTTATTAGAAATTTCGCTTGCCAAACTAGATGGACTAATAGGCATAGATAGCGTAAAAGATGAAATAAAGGCTCTGGTAAAGCTAGTGAGGTACTACAAAGAGACCGAGCAAGAAGTTCAAAATAGCTTCAGTTTACACTCTGTATTTACGGGTAATCCGGGTACAGGTAAAACTACTGTCGCTCGTATTTTGGCACAGATATATAAGGCACTGGGCATACTAGAGAAGGGAAACCTGGTAGAATGCGACAGACAAAGCTTGATAGGTGGCTACGTAGGACAAACAGCCATGAAAACTGGGGAGATAATAGACAAAGCTATGGGAGGCGTTCTGTTTATAGACGAAGCATATTCCCTTACTGAGGGCGGCAATGCGGACTATGGTAAAGAAGCTATAGAGATTATACTAAAACGAATGGAGGATTTCCGCGGGCAGTTTATAGTAATAGCCGCAGGATATACAGACAATATGACCCGATTCATAGAATCAAATCCTGGTTTAAAATCACGTTTTGATAGAATATTTAAATTTGATGATTTCGACGCACCATTATTACAAAGCATAGCTAACCAGCAGCTTAACGATGCAGGTTTCGTATTGGCTGCGGCAGCTTCTAAAAGTTTGGACAAGTTAATAGAAGCAATGTATGAGAACAAGGATCAATACTTTGGCAATGGCCGAAGTGTACGTAAGATAGTGGAAGAAGCCATACGTAACCAACATCTTAGAATGAGTGAATTGGCACCAGAAAAGCGTTCTAAGAAGATGATAAAAACCATCAATGCTGCAGATATTGATACCATAGAGTATCAGGATAAAGCAAAACCAGATGTACTTCCTACCTTAGGTTTTAGATCAAGTAACAACTAACTATGATACTAACAGATTTAGCCCTTGAACACTTAATACTCTTAGGTGCTGCGGCTTTTAGCTGCATACTATTGATTATCTATTATGTAGTTTATTTCACTCATTTTTCTAAACTATTGATTAGCAAAGAGGATAGTACTACTATGCCGGTTTCTGTAATAGTAGCTGCTAGAAATGAGTTGAAAAATTTGGAAAAGAATATTCCTTTAATTCTAAACCAAGACCACCCAAATTTTGAACTCATAATAATAAATGATGGCAGTTTTGATGGTACCAAGGACTATCTGAAACAACTAGCCCTAGATGATACACGGGTAAAAGTAGTGACTCTAGAGTTGAATGAACGTTTTCAAAAGGGTAAAAAATTCGCACTCACTATGGGGATAAAAGCTGCTACTCATGAGCACTTACTCTTTACAGACGCAGATTGCCAACCAAATAATAATCAATGGATTAAAGCAATGACCTCTTCTTTTGAGCAAAAGAGCATTGTACTAGGATACTCCCCTTTGCTAGTGAAAAATAACATACTAGGTTCGCTAATCAGTTACGAAACTTTCCATACAGGCTTGCAGTATATAGGCTACGCCAAAAAGGGGACGCCGTACATGGGTGTTGGTAGAAACCTTGCATATACTAAGGCTACATTCTTTGCTAACAAAGGATTTGCAAGCCATCAGCATATTATGTCTGGAGATGACGATCTATTTGTACAGGAAGTCGCAACTAAGAATAATACCGCTGTATGCATAGATCCTGACAGTTTTACCCTATCTCAAGGAGAACCGAGTTGGTCTAAGTGGAGAAATCAAAAAAGAAGACATATCTCCACTAGCAGTGAGTACAAAGGAAAGTTCAAACGCTTATTAGGTTTCTATTCCCTAGCTCAAATAGTACTTTACCTTGCTGTTATTTTGTTTTGTATTGTCTCACCTCATTTATGGTATGTAGCTGTAGCTATACTTACTCTAAAGTGGATTATACAATGGCTTATAATTTGGAAGCCAAGCCAACTACTAAACGCTAAAAAAGTAGGCTATGTCCTACACTATTACGATATTCTCTACACCATCTATTTAATGCTCTTTGGCATTTTCAATCTATTTAAAAGACCTAAAACTTGGAAATAATCAACAAATACTTTACGGATATACCAAAAGATCAAGCTGATTTATTGGCAAAGCTTCTTCCGCTCTACGAGGAATGGAATAGTAAAATAAACGTTATAAGCAGAAAAGATATGGATCAGTTTTACTGTAACCATGTGCTTCATTCACTATCTATAGCACGCATAGCATCGTTTACCGAAAACGATACAGTACTAGACATAGGAACTGGTGGTGGATTCCCAGGTATTCCATTGGCTATTTTATTTCCTAAGACACAGTTTACTTTAGTAGATTCTATTTTAAAGAAAACTAAGGTAGTAGTAGGCGTAATGGAAGCTCTGGGATTAGAAAATGTGACTGTAGTCAATGATAGATTCGAAAACATACAAACGCCTTATAGCTATATTCTATCTAGAGCTGTAGCTCCTGCTCTTAAACTAGTAACTATGACCAAACAGGCAATGACTGCTGACACTAAGCATATCTTTATAAAAGGAGGTGATTTAGGAGAAGAAAAAAGGGAGCTGCTGGCAAAGTATAAATCTCTTCGGTGGAATGAAGTAGAACTAAAGGATCATTTTGATGAAGAGTTTTTCGAAACTAAGAAGCTAGTAACGCTAAGTAACACACTATCTAAGTAAATTTATAGTCCCTGTTTTTTGGAAGACTTTATTCTCAAAATCTGAGTATCGTATTACGTAAATGTAGGTTCCCATCTGAATATCCTTATCTCTATAGATCGGGATCCACTTCTCGTCTATATCATCAGACTCATATAGTTTCTCTCCCCATCTATTGAATATTTGGATATTAAACTCGTTTATAGCGACACCTTTTACTCCAAAACCATCGTTTAAATTATCTCCATTGGCAGTAAACGCATTGGGCACGTATACCTCAGGTGAATAGTAAAAACAAATTTCGTTACTCCACGAAGTAGTTAATTCTCCATCTAGTTCTAAAGCTCTTACTCTAAAACACTTGCGGTATTGGTCTGGGTTATTGACTACCAATACAGACCTTACTGGTATTACACCCGCCTCTTTTAAACTGTATGGATTCCTGTTATCATTTCCATATACTGTGTAATCCAAGACTCCATTATCCCAACCTAAATAATTAGAAAAGTTGAGTAATGAATTAAAATCTTCATCTTGAATACCCTTAAGTAAAATGTTAGTATGCACTTCAGAAATAATCTGTGTACCACATTTATTCACTGCAGATACGCGGTATTCAAATGCTATAACATCCGTATTTAAAGGGGTTTCAGTAAACTCAAATACATTACCATCTACGGTTCCCACATTTTGCCATGCACCGGCTGTTCCCGCTTCTCTTTTCTGTATATCAAAGCTATTGGTAGCTGCAGGCACTTCTAACTGCCAATTGATAATCATACGATCATCTGGAGTTCCTACACTCACAAATCTGAGGTCAATGGCTAGTCTATCTATTTCTACTCTGAGAGTTTGAGCATCGCCCAAGCATCCTTTATCTGAGGTTTCTAGCACGCTAACTCTTCCAAATGGTTGTGTAACATCCCAATCTACAGTAATAGATGAAGTGCCATTTCCAGTAAAATTAATCTCTCCTATTACATTCCAATCGTAAGTAGACGTAGGGAAACCAACCACACTATATATTTGACTATCTGGATCTTCAGGGCAAATAATAGCAGGACCAGAAATAGGTGTAGTAGTAGGCTTTGGGTTTACCAAAACTAAAGTATCTACAACCAAACCCGTACATAAAAACTGGCTTGTTTCTGTAACTGCTAGGGTAAATGTACCTGCCAATTGCCAAAATACTTTAATCTCATTAGTACCTTGTCCTATGATATTTTGTGCATTCCCATTTATAGTCCATTCGTAGGTAGAATTAGCAAAACCAGCAATAGAATATATAAAGGTATCGCTAAGCTGACAGACCTCCATAGTTCCTATTATTTCACTAGCTGTAGGTATAGGATGGATAATGACATCAAGTCGCTGCGTATCACTTAAGCAAGCTCTTCCGTTTACAGCGTCATAGGCTCTTTGCACTACAGAAACTCTTGCGTTTCCTGCGGCACCCCAATCTACTCCTATGCTATGAGAACTATCTCCGCTAGCCTTTAATCCACCTTGGACAAACCAATCATAAACACTGCCATTAATATCTGTAACACTATACACTATATCCAGTTCAAACTCGCATATATCTACCGGCCCAGCAATAGGACTGTTTTGTAAGTCATACGTTTTATTGACGCCTAAAGAAACGATAGGGCTCACGCAACCGTGTCTATTGGTTTCTGTTAC
>DNBZ01000068.1:0-290 GCA_003484585.1 Bacteroidota bacterium
TTACCTTCACTGAGTATTCTTAGTCGTTTCTGAGTGAGTGACATGCCCGCTGAGGTGTGTTTACTGCTTCGCTTTGCATTCATGACTTTAGATGCTTCTCTACCTATTCCATTATCTATTATAGTGCATTTAAGGTGGTCGTTTTCTTTCGATATTATTACCCGTAGTGTTCTGTTGTCTTCTTTGGGCAATAAGCCATGTACTATACTGTTTTCTACGAATGGCTGAATAAGCATAGTTGGAATATTTGTAGCCTCTAGGTCCTCCATGTTTTTAGTGGTTATGGTAAA
>DNBZ01000068.1:336-4873 GCA_003484585.1 Bacteroidota bacterium
ACTGTGATATAGCGTAGCCTGCTGTTTTGCAGTATTTTTCTCATTAAGCTAGCGAATTTGCTCAGATATGTGTAGGCCTCTCTCGGTTCTTTTTTAAGAATAAAGTACTGAATACTATTCAAAGAATTAAAGATAAAATGAGGGTTCATCTGACTACGCAAGGCAGCAAGTTCCGAATCGACTAATTGAAGTTTGTACGACCTTTCTATCTCGCGTGTACGGTATCTAAAGAGTATGTATATAAGACTCGCTATGAGTAGTATACTCAAAGTTATAAACCACCAGCTTTGCCAGAAAGGAGGACTCACAACTATGGTTAGCTTTTCTGATGTATTTACCCAATTACCAAACTTATCTGCCGCTCTTACTTTGAATGTGTATGTGCCCGGACTCAAACGTGCGTAGATTGCTGTATTTTGACTTTCGCTGCTTATCCATTCATTATCATAACCCTCTAATTTATAAAAGTATTCTATGGCCTCAGGGTTACTGTAGTACAGTGACATGAAGTCTATCTCTAGCCTACTGTTTAGAAAACTTAGAGCAAGTTTATCTTTTGATTTTGCTGTAAATTGTCCTCGTACATCAGTGAAATAGATGGGAGATGCTGAAGTGTCAAATTTGATCTCTTCTGGTCGAAAATAATTTAAACCATTAACTCCCCCAAAGTAGTAGTAACCAGTAGAGGTTTTGGTGAATGCTCCCTCATTGAACTCAGTACTTTGTAAGTAATGTATTGGCTTGAAGTTTTTGAAGGTCTGGGTATACAAATTATAGTTGACTAATCCATAGTTAGTAGAGAGCCAACAATTACCGTTACCATGATATAAAATGCCATAAACTGCGTTATTTACTAGTCCGTCAGCTTCGGTCACACTACTAAAGATTTTTGTTCGTAGATCAAAAATATTGAGCCCACCGCCATAGGTGCCTATTAATAGAGTGTCTTTGTTTACCCAAGCCATAGACATGAGGTTGTTGTTGCTTATGCTGGTAGTGTCGTTAGGTATGTTTTTATAGGAAGTAAATGTCTTGCGTTTAATATCGAAAATTTGCAAACCACCTCTAAAGGAAGCGAGGATTAGTTTCTCCTCACGTACTAATTCTTCTATCTGATATATGGAGTTATTATTAGTAAGTTCCTCGGCTCGGAAATGTTCAAAATTATAGCTTGCAGAGTCTTTGAGAGCAAGGCCGTACAGCGTACCCACCCAAAGTCTTCCCTTGGAGTCTTCATAAAATTCTCGGATGGTATTAGATTTTAAATTACCTAGCTCCGTGTTTGCTACGGCAGTAAATTTGCCCGTTTTTTTATTGAATGTAAATATGCCATCTAGGCTTGTACCTATCCAAAATATTCCTTTGCTATCTTCGAAAATACAACGTACCGAGTTAGACTTAAATGGGCCGTCTGCTACCTTGGGGTATACCTTTTCTATGGCATGGTTAGCATCTAGTTTTATAAGGCCAGAAGACAAAGTGCCAAGCCACATGCTGCCACTTCTATCCTCATAGGTGTAGTATACGTTGTTGTTAAAATTTTCATCGTCTAGCTCAAAATATTGTAATAGTTCAAATTTCTTTAAGCTCGGAGCATATTTGCTTATACCTGCTTGTGTACCTATCCAAAGGTTTTCCTCCTCGTCTAGAAAGAGCTTAGAGACATTATCATTTAATAGGGAGAATGGCCGTAGTTGATTAGCTCGGTATAGTGTGAATGCGTTTTCCTTGAGTAGCAGTAAGCCTCCTGCAGTGCCTATCCATGCCTTGTTTTGCGAGACGGTTATGGTATTTATTATATTAATAAATCGTTTTTTCTCTGGTAAAAGAAGCTGCTTCGTATTGCCGAAATTTTTATTGACAGAGTATAGCCCTTTTGAAGTGCCTAGCAGATACTTGTCTTCAAAAAGAGCTAGACAAGTAAGTCTAATGTTCTCATCTGTAAATACCATTTCAGAATGATTAAGATCGGTAGACACTATAGAGTTGCTCGTAAGCAGTATCAAACGATTATCAACTACGGTTATTTGAGAAACACGTTTGCCTTTCAAATCTCGTATCTCCAGTTTTCGGATGTTTTTCAATGTAGGATTATACTGCCACAGACCACCGCCATTTGTATTGATTATAACATTGCCTTGGTAGCTTATAAGTTGGTCTATGGAATAGTCAAAACTGGGGTCTACAGTTTTAAGGTCAAGATGAGAAACCGCATAGGTTTCTTCGTCCATTATGTCTAGTGTGCCTACATCTGTACCTATGTATAGTTTCTTGTCTTGCGATAATAGGTCGTGTATGTAGCTGTCGCTTAAAGAGTTGGTTTGGTTTTCTCTATGCTTGAATATTTTAAAATGCTTGCCATCGAACCTATGTAACCCTTCGGCTGTGGCTATCCACATATAGCCTTTGTGGTCTTGCTGAAAATCGGTAATGGTACCCATAGACAGACCATCATTCACCGTGATATTTTGGAAACGGATAGGCCCTTGCCCAAAAGCAAAAGCTACTCCTATACATAGAAGTAGCCCTAAAATTCTATATCGTAAATTGGTGTTATGCACTGCTCAAAGCAGCCAAAAACATGTCCTTTCTTCTTTTAGAAACTCCTACGTTGTCTCCGTTAGACATGACTGCGTGGCTGCCCTCGCCACGAATGTACGTTTTTATCTCTGCAAGGTTTACTAAGTAAGACTTGTGGCTTCTGAAAAAATTATAGTCTTTTAATCTGTTTTCGTATTCTTTCAGATTTTTAGATGTGGTAATACGCTCACCGCTTTTTAGAAAAAAGTAAGTGTATGCTCCATCTCCTTTACAGTATACTATGTCCTCAGTTTTCAGAAACTGTAGACCCTTATTAGTAGATAGCGAGATCTGTTGTATTGCATCCTTTGTAGTTTCACTCTTTGTACGAGCTCTTACTCTCTCTACAGCACCTTGCAAGTGCTCTATGCATACTGGCTTGAGTAAATAATCTATGGCATCTGAGCGAAATGCTTTGACAGCGTGCTCCTCGTGTCCTGTAACGAATATTACATTCTGATTCTTGTTTTTGAGTGATTCTAAAACTTGAAAACCATCCCCATTGGCTAAGTGAATATCTAAGAAAACTACATCTGGATTATGCAGGTCTATGGCACTAATGCCAGTAAGAACACCGTCTGCGGTTCCTACTATCTCCACATTGTCTACGAATGATTCTAAGAGTAACTCTAGGTTTTCTCTACTTTTTCTTTCGTCGTCGATAATTACAGCTCTTAGCATAGTTTTCTTTTTTTAAGTGGTGAATGAAATGAAAATTAACCTTTGATAAACTTACGAGACTCTACGTGGTCCGTATATATCAATTGTATAAAGTAGGTGCCTACTCCCAGGTGCGATACATCTACAGTCGGGGTAAATGGCGATACCATGTGTTCCTTGCCTGTAATGTCTGCTATGCGTATGCTAGTAGGTTCTCTCTCTGGATTTATGTTTATCTTGTCTATAGTAGGATTTGGGAATACGGTAAATTCTACACGATATTCTTTTTTCAGTGGATTTATTTGGTCCAATAATTCGGTAGTAATAGCTTGTAGCGAATAAGGATTAAACTGATAATCAGACTGGCCATCACGTGCTACTTTGCTGTGAGAATCGCCGCCACTCAAATCGTCTTCTGTGTGATCCCAATCCTCATAGACAAGTGTGTCATCTCCTTGATTTATGATATCTATATCATCATCGTCATTAGCTACACTATCTTCTCCAGCTAAAACGATTTCATCTTTATCAGACTTGTCATCTCCTTTTTTATCATCGTCATCTCCTCCCTCGGCAAAAGATACTCCGATCATTAAAAGCATGCTAAATGCTAGTAATGTAAATCGTTTGAAGTATACCTTGTTGATCATATTGTAAAGATAACGAGAAAATATTGGAATTTTAGGCTCACAGTTCATAAACGGGAAATTTCGCTTGAAGAACGGACTATTTTTACATGT
The DNA here is from genome assembly GCA_003484585.1 of Bacteroidota bacterium. GTDB lineage: Bacteria > Bacteroidota > Bacteroidia > NS11-12g > UBA9320 > UBA9320. The sequence continues at coordinate 4,317 of DNBZ01000068.1, forward strand.
AGCTGAACGAAATTGGGTATTCAAAGAGTTTTTTAACCAAAGAAAAAGGGGCCGATGGCCCCTTTTATACTAAAAGCTAAGTTTATGAAAACTATCTTACGGAATTCAAATTATCTGTTTCCATAATTGTGCCGTTATTTAATTAATTTGTATTTGGATAGGTTGGGTTAATCGAACATTGGTCTTGTGACCTTTATTGACCCCAGCTTCCCACTTGGGCATTTTTAGATATAAATCCTTTGCTGCTTTTTCGGTACCTAGTCCGGGATAGGAACACTGTAGGATCTTAAAATCAGATACTTGGCCAGATTTTGAGATTGTAAATTCTACGACCAAGCTCACTTTATCTGTAAATTCATATACCATATTAGGGATATCAAAATTGTCTCTAATATATTTATTAAGGGCATTTTCACCACCTGGAAATTCTGGCATTTGGTCTACAAAATACTCCACTTTAGTAGACGTGTCGGGTGCCGGAGTAGCCACTATGGGAGCCATTTTGCCTACCACCGGTAGTGTGGGCAGAGCTATTACCGTTTCTTTAGGCTCAAACA
>DNBZ01000077.1 GCA_003484585.1 Bacteroidota bacterium
GTCTTAAATCCATTAATACTAACGTCATTAGCAGAAGATGGGGTCATTTTTAGTCCGGCAGTAGCACCAGTACTTACATAAATAGCGCCAACCCCATCGCAGGTTTTACATTTAGTTCTATTTTTATAAGGATCACCAGTAACACGGTACTTTTTACCCCGTTTAATTCTAGTAACTACTTTATACTTTTGAATTGAGCCAACGCCTTCACAGTCCGTACATTGAACAGCTTGGGTCTTATGAACTATTTGCGTTGTTGCCCTAACTGCCTCAATAAACTGATTTGGAGTCATAAAAGGGGGTCTAAGTTGCTTACCTGCTTCATTAGTACCTATGTTAAACGTCTGGCGATGGGCTTCTCTATCTAAAACAGTACGAGAGTAGACAACTTTGGTCATATCTGCCCCAGAATTAAGATTTATAGGGGTATCGCCCATAACTCGCTCAATAATGCGAGATAAGTCGTCAATTAGTTGTGCTTTTTCAGCCTTAAACTTCAACTCTACTAGATTCAGGGCTTCAACATCTATTTTAACGCCGTTCATCTCTATTTCACACAGAAACAACAACATTTCATTCATAAATGGGATTACCTTCTTTAAGGATTTGTTATGATCCCGTTCTAATATGTCCTGTTGAGCTATATATAGTTCGCCTGTAGCTTTAACATCGGCCTCAGCATACTCGTTTACTATATCTAACGGCATTTCCTCAAAGCCCATTTTCTCTTCTTTAAACATAACATCAACAAGATCGCTCTTCTTAATGCTTTTAGTTTTACGTCTAAGTGCAGACTCTTTTAAGGAAAGTGCGCGTCTTTGGCCTTTAGCCAACAGAAACTCGCATATCATGGTATCGTATACTAAAGGTGGGATAGTAAACCCCATCTCCTGTAGCCACTCAATATCGAACTTTGAGTTGTGGCAGATTAGACCTTTTGCTTTCTTTAATGCGGCTTCTAGATGATCTACTGGATCACATCCGTCATAGTCATTATGATGCCAGATAAGTTTATGTACTGTTTCAACAGTTTCAAACCCTAGCCAACCATAATAGGCAGCTACACATTTATTAAAGGGATTTTTAGGAGAGTTGTCTATGCGACCTTCAATCCATTGAATGGTTGTCTCTAAATCTAAAACAAGCCATTCGCCATCAAAATTAAACTCCATAGCGTGAAGTTTTTCCGTCTAGATTGCATAATACTGTACCATGCCACCCAGAAATCTTGTTTTTCATGACTGTTATATAGCGAGTAGGGTCATCAGGATTGTTTGCATCATCAGATTTACCAAGCCCAAATAGAATATCTGTCTCTGATATCTTACCTACCTTAGAACCTTCAAGCATTGTAGGAGTTAACCTGGTTTTACCTTCGGCTTCAGCACTTGCCTGAGATAATCCAATTACAGCGCAATTATGCTTCTTAGCTAACTCCCTTAGCCTGTAATAGAGTTCACGTAATCTCTCATGCCCACTATTAAAGGTTGTTGTAAGAGCTATTTTGTCAGCCATATCTACAATAAGACAATCCATTTTCTGCTTTTTCATATAAGTATCAAGCATTTGAATGTCCCAACCTTGTGCATCAGCAAAGATCAGTCGGTCTTTAATACCAGAGTATCTTGCCGCGGCTACTTGTGGATCAAACTCTATCTCTTCTTTAGTCAGGCCAGTATAAGCTTGGATAGCGCGTAACTTAGTACGCTTGGCAACCTCTTCGTTAGCTACATAACAAACTTTAGCACCTTGTTGGCAGAAACCGGCAGGAGCAGCGCATAAGGATATAGCAAATGCAGTTTTACCTACGTTAGAGTAGGCGGCTATAACCCCAAACTCACCTCTAGCTATTCCAAATACATATCTACTTAATGTTTCAATGTTAAATTTAAATCTGTTATCGTTACTTACAACTGATAGTAGCTCGTAGATATCATCAGTAACATCTTCAGCAAAATCATCGGGCATGTAGCCCACTGAGACACGTTCTATAAGAGTGACCAGGCTATCCATTGCCGATGCATCTCCCTCAGACATTTTTATGCCTAAGTCTGCAACATCAAGACCTATCTTCTGTCTCCATATATTCTCTATAACATCGATAGCTACAGTATCATTCAGAATAGGAGCTACATAAATATCATCTATTTGTTCCTTAATCTCATCCGTCCATGACTGTGTTGATGTAGGATTTTGAGATTTCCAGAAACTAAATAGATCAGTAGAACTAATGTCTGTTTCAAACTTTGTATGCATAGAAGCTATAGTCTGGTAAATTTCTTTAGTAGTATCTTCGAATATGTCTGCGCGTAATTTAGCCTTATTAGTGTTATAAAATTCATTATTTAGGCAAGTTTTAAGTAAAGATTGGTCCATTTTACTCTTTCTTGGGTTATGCTTAATTCTACGTTAAGCGTTTAGCTCGATTATTGTTATGCGATTGTTACGCCATTCTTACAACACATAAGCCAAAAGTAAACCCAAAAAAAAGCCCCTGTAAAAACAAGGGCTTGATTTCTAAAATTTTATGTAAGTATTAATTAGCTCTAAACTTGAGCTTCTTTATATCAGGTGGGTTATCTCCACGTCTATCGCGTACATCTACTTGATAATGTACCACGTTTTGTAGGCCACTTGCATACTCTTTGATTAATTTGTTTAATCCATCTTCTACATTTGCAGCTTCTCTAAAGCCGCCTTCGACATCTAAGTCGATGATTGCTAACGCACGAATTTTCATTGGTCATTCCTAATTAAAATAATATAATTTTTGCAGTGTGTACTGCGGTTTAAAATCTATTTCAATAGGAATTTAGGTGGTCCAGTAAAGGGATTACAAAAATTCGTGGGCGTTTTTCCGTGCGAGCCGTGAGGTGCAAAACCAAGGCTCTCGACTTTCTTCCAAATCGGATGCTTTGGCATTCTTTCTTTTGGTAATTTATCTATGTGTATATG
>DNBZ01000309.1 GCA_003484585.1 Bacteroidota bacterium
CTTCCAATTATTTATTCTCTGTAAATCCATGTAAATTTGCCTTACATTAATGACTAAGACATTTCTCATTTGTATATACGGCATACTGACACTACTACTAGTGAACAGTGTACAGCCATTGCTCACTGTGGGCTCAGATGCTGAGACCGTTATACTTGCAGAAAACGATACCGATATCGAAGAAGACACTAAAAAATCTCTTGATGATGTTTACTTATCAGAGAACTTTATGGAATCAGTCCTGTTAGATATATATGGTCTTCGTCACTCCGTTTTCAGTATGCACCAGCGTTATAATAAGGTAACCACTCCTCCACCTGATTTCGTGTAATTTTAGACCCTCAGTTCTTTTCACTCTAACATTACATTCAAAAAATTCAATAAATTAATGCAACAATTTTTTTCGAAGTTAAAAAATGATTTACCGGCCGGATTGGTCGTATTCTTAGTCGCCGTACCTCTCTGTCTTGGTATAGCAGCAGTAAGTGGGGTACCTGCATTTTCAGGACTCATAGCTGGCATTATAGGCGGCATAGTCGTAGGTGCCCTTAGCGGCTCATCACTTGGCGTGAGCGGCCCGGCAGCAGGTCTTGCAGTGATTATTTTCGATGCGATAGACCAGATGAAACTAAGCATTGATGAGACTGCAACACAAGATGTATTCGTAGAAGCATTTCAAATGTTCCTACTGGCAGTAGTTATAGCAGGTGTCATTCAAGTAATTCTAGGATTTATAAATGGTGGAATTATAGGATACTACTTCCCCTCTTCTGTAATAAAAGGAATGCTCGCAGGTATCGGATTAACCATATTTCTGAAAGAAGTACCGCACGCTTTAGGGTATGACAAAGACATAGAAGGTGATATGGAATTTTGGCAAGTAGACGGCGAGAATACTTTCAGTGAAATTCTAAATGCATTTGGCAACCCTGATTTCGGGGCTACTATTATTGCTTTTGTCGGCATAGCAATACTTATTCTATGGCAACAAAAATTTATAAATAAATTCAAATTTTCTACTATTATACAAGGACCACTTGTAGCTATTTTGGCTGGCATTGGTTTGGTATTTGCTTTCAAAGGTGGCTCTCATGAAATGATAGCAGAACATCTAGTAAACGTACCCGTAGCAAAGAACACAAATGATTTCTTAAGCTTCTTCACCTTCCCAAATTTTGGTGCTATCACCAATGTATTGGTTTGGAAAACTGCAGCCGTAATAGCAGTAGTGGCAAGTTTAGAGACGCTACTTTGCGTAGAGGCTACAGATAAACTAGACCCAGAAAAAAGTATAACTCCAACCAACCGTGAACTTAAAGCACAAGGAGTTGGAAACATCCTCTCTGGCCTTATCGGCGGACTTCCTATTACGCAAGTAATAGTAAGAAGTTCTGCGAACATACAAAGTGGTGGCAAGACTAAAATGTCTGCTATTATCCACGGTGTCTTTATCCTAGGTTTTGTGGCTCTACTTCCTGAGGTTCTTAACCTAGTGCCACGTGCAAGCTTAGCAGCTATTCTACTTATCGTAGGGTACAAACTTGCCAACCCTGCAACATTTAAAGAAATGTGGGCAGAAGGGAAATCTCAATTTATCCCGTTCATTGTAACGATATTTTTCATCGTTTTCAAAGATTTACTTTGGGGTGTAGGCATAGGTCTTGTTGTTGCCATATTTGAAATATTATACCTCAACTACAAGAAACCTTATTTGGTAGATGCGGATTTAGTGAAAGACAATAAGCAGTTCCACTTCCAATTGGCAGAAGACGTAACATTCTTGCATAAGGCAAATATATTAGAGACTCTTAACAAAGTGCCCAATGGCTCGAAGGTGATTATCGACGGGAAGAAATCTATTAGTATTCACCCAGATGTACGAGAGATCATTCGTGATTTCGAAACACACGCACAATACTCAGATATCACAGTAGATATAATCAATTTCAAAGAAGGTACACAACCTAATCCCTTGGCCCAATTTGATAAAGAAATCGAAAAGGTAGTGAACTAATCCGACTTACTAAGATAAGTAGAATGAAAATCTTTTAAACGAAAAAGGGAGCAACTAATGTTGCTCCCTTTTTTTTACTGTTTCCCGTATACTACCAAATCTTGATGCGAGTAGAGTCGTGCTTATGCATAGCTCCAGTCTCACAAGTTCCAAATGCTTCGTAGTAGGGACCGAAGTTGACCAATGGACCTATTACTCTATACTCTCCGGGAGAATGATTATCCGTTTTTAGCCTATTCCTTAATTCTTCGTCTTTTATGTTTCCTTTCCACACATTGGCCCAGCCAAGGAAGAAACGTTGTTGCCACGTAAATCCATCTATATCTTCTGGCATATTTCCATTGTACTGCTTTTTCAAAGCTTCGTACGAAAGGGTTATCCCACCCAGGTCAGCTATGTTTTCACCCATAGTCAATTTCCCATTCACGTACATACTATCTACCGGTGAGTAGGTATCATACTGCTCTCCGAGTTTCTGTGCTAGTGCATCAAACTTAGCTCTGTCCCCTTCTGTCCACCACGAGTTTAGGTTTCCATTCCAGTCGTACTTACTTCCCTGGTCATCAAAACCATGAGAAAACTCATGGCCTATCACAGCTCCTATACCACCATAGTTGATAGCGTGATCAAAATCTTTATGAAAGAAGGGAGGTTGCAAAATCCCTGCAGGAAACACAATTTCATTATTAGATGCACTATAATATGCATTCACCATCTGAGGAGGCATATGCCACTCTGTTTTATCTACAGGCTTACCTTGCTTCTCTAGCATTTTATCATATCCAAACTTTCGAGCATTTACGATATTTTGGAAGTAACTATCTCCTACTACTTCTAGCTTACTGTAATCTTCCCACTCATCTGGATAGCCTACCTTGTACGTGAATGCTTTAAGTTTTTGAGTTGCTTTTTCTTTGGTCTCTTGACTCATCCAAGTCAGATTAGCTACTCGGTCTATATAGGCAGAGCGGAGATTTTCTATCATATTGACCATGTATTCCTTTGATTCTTCTGAGAAGTACTCTTTCACAAAAAGTTTTCCTAAAGGCTGGCTTAAAGTCCTGTCTAACTTACTGTACACACGCTCATTTCTTGGCTTCATAGTAGTAGTACCACGCAGCTTTGTACTATAAAACGCAAAATTCTCTTTCTCTAAATCACTCGTCAAATATGGTGCAGCTCCTGAAATGGCATTCCATTTCAGATAGCTTTTCCAATCGGCTAGGCTTACTTCATTTATCAAACCATCTAAAGATGTATAGAATGAAGGCTGCCCCACTATAATCGTGTCAAAAGCTGCAAAACCTCTTGCGTTCACGATTTTCTTTAAATCAATATTTTTCAGTGACTTATCCCATTCTGTAAAATTCTTCTTATTGTATCGCTTATTTGGATCTCTATTCTCTAGTCTACTCCATGAAGCATCTGCTAGTTTAGTCTCCAGAGCCAATATACGCTCACCTACATTGGCATCTTGATCAGCAAGTGCAAACATTTTGTTTATATGCTTTACGTATGCACTTCGGATATCTGCAAATTTGGCATCGTCTTGCAGGTAATAGTCCCTATCTGGAAGATTGAGACCACTCTGACTTGCGTACACTACGTTCGCATTACTATTCTTGCTATCTGCACTTATGTATATGCCTACTGGATTACCTACTCCTAGCGGACCAAGTTTACCTAATAGTATCATTAAGTCGTCTACAGTACTTGCTGCATCTATCTCAGCTAAAACAGGCTGTATCGCTTGGGTGCCTGCTCCTTCTATAGCCGCTGTATCCATACCTGAGTTATAAAAATCACGAATCATCTGCTCATCAGACCCTTTCTTAGCTTTAGTATTTTTAGAAACTTCGGCTACTATTTTGATGAGTTTTTGTCTGTTTTGCTCATTCAATATATTGAACGCCATCCATCTGCTCTCGGTTTCTGGTACAGGATTATTAGCCATCCACCCACCTATAGCATACTGATAGAAGTTTTCGCATGGATTTGCTGTACTATCTATATAAGAAGTATCGAAGGCTACAGGGCCTTCCTTGGTGTTTTGCTGCACCTCTATACTTCCTACGTGCGTGGATCCAATGGTAGAGGTTATGCCGCAAGCCGCTA
>DNBZ01000204.1 GCA_003484585.1 Bacteroidota bacterium
ATTGCTGATATTAAATCAAAATAAACTCCCTAGTAAGTCTATCAACTTACGGCTTTGAATATTCTTTTTGTATGTACTCCTTGCGACATCTTAAGATTTCGAAATATAGCTCCAAGGCATCTACCGCTTCTATATAGGATGGATGGAAGGAACAAAACTCCTTAAACTTCACCAACTCTTCATTTTCATAATTGGTAAGTGTGATGATAATCAAATCATCAAATTTTTTGCCAGATGCCTTGAGCTGTCTGTCCCGCTCTAGCAGCTCCGCATATTTTCTACGTTCCTTCCCGTCTTTGCTAAATCGATCGTACATATACGTAATAGGACTGCCCAACACCATCCCATCTTGGGCCATTTTATCCAAGCCTATTAGCTCTTGACGCATCTCGAGTATCTTTAGTTTTTCACGCACCTTTTCTTCATCAGACTTACCCAGATTATTACTTACAAACTTATTATCGAAGAGTGATCTATCCCCTAAAATAGTAAATCGCACTTCCCTTAGATCATAGACCTTGGGCTGCAAGTAAAACACTAAAGAATCTCTGCCCTTCCACGAAGCAGTATTCACAAACAGTGTATCATATGTAAGATGACTTATGGTGAGCCTGTCACCCATTTTATAATCTATTGCCACAAAACCATTCACATTAGTAAGTTTAGCTTCTCCTCTAGGTGACGAAATCTTGGCATAAAGCACAGGCTCTCCATTTTCTAGAGATTTAAAAACAGCTTTAAACTCGGCATTTTGGGCATATGCAAGGTTAAAAATGATAAATGATATAATAACGCTTATAAATCTCAAATGATTTTGCTTGTTCAACGTACAAAGCAAGCAAATAGTTACCTTATTATTGTAAAAAAATATGCAAAGAATATTCTTTATCTTACTAACAGCTTTTTTAAGCTTATCTATCTACGCTCAAAAAATAGATACTCATCATATAAATCCGGACTCTACCACCTACCCAAATGTGTACGTAAAGACCATAGCCCAAGACAGCTTGCAGAGTACCTTTATTATATGGATTAAAAACACCGTACAGCCACACTACCACGCCTCTCATACAGAAGTGGTAGAGATACTGTCTGGCAAAGGCAGAATGACCCTGAATGGCAAAACTTTCATAGTGCATAAAAACGACATTATAATCATACCCAAAGGTTCTGTGCACTCCGTGACCAACTTACATCATAGACCACTCAAAGTGCTTTCTATACAAGCTCCTAGGTTTGATGGGGATAGAGTTTACACTAAATAATATACATTTGACACTATGACTCGCAATAATAAAATCCTATTTGGCATTCTATCCTTCATTCCACTTATTGGCATGATAATCGGGATGGTTCTCTATGTTTCATTCATTTTTAGCATGATGAGTACGACTATGCATAATCCTGGTCAGCCACCTGCGTTTGTAGATAACCCTGCAGAGCTATTAAGCAGTATTATTCCTGCCATTATTATTTTGGCTATTTCTGGCATAGTAGGCTTAGGTCTCTTTATCTACTTTTTGATATGTGCTATTAAAGATGTGAGTGCTACGGAAAACGACAAGCTTTTGTGGATACTCCTTCTTGTTTTTATGTCTTACCTAGTAATGCCAGTATTTTGGTATGTGAGAATATGGAGCAATCCAGATTTTTCTATGAACAGGAGACCTGCGGACCTAGAACCGCATATAAACTAATTTTTAATATATATGCAATACTTTCTGTTACTCACAACGGCTTTATTTTATGTCAATTTAGGTAAGATGAATGCTCTGTTAAGCACTAATGGAATTGCAACAAACTTTTACAGAAGACCCTTTTATACATTTAGAAAATTAAATGGGTTGGTCTACAGTTCTACAAATATTTCTGGAAGAGAAAAACACGTAGAGCTGGTCAAAAAGTTTAAAATTTACGGCGTATTCCTGATTTTAAGCTTACTTGTATATCCTATAATTGCACTGTTCTTAATCGTTCATTGACCATCATAGATTACATATACGCTAAAAAAGACGACTTGCATGAGCTTCTTCTTTTGTTGCATAATTTTATAACCGAGTATGACGATATGCGAGCTGACCTAAAATGGGGCATTCTCTTTTATAGTGTCAATAAACCTATCTGCTATATTAACCCATTGAAAAACAGAGGAGTAGAAGTAGTTTTTTGGAGTGGGATAAATCTAAAAGACAGTCTATCCTATCTCGATCAAAAAAAACGAAAGCAAATGGCTGGAATAACCTATGAAAATATAGCGTCTGTAGACTTTGAAGTACTGCACAGTATACTACAAGAAGCCAGGCACTTAGACAACAAATACAAATGACAACTAATAAGCTAGCACAAACACATTGGGTAAGATGGGCCTACTATATTCTGGGGGCGTTGCTCTTATGCATTCCCGCTTTTTATAACGGATACCCACTAGTATATTCGGATACGGGAACTTACATACGCAGTGGCATGGAAATGTATGTGCCCAGCGATAGGCCTATAGTATATGGATTGTTTATTCGCTTCTTTAGTTTAGGATACTCCTTATGGTTTACAGTGATCACACAGTGTATAGCACTCAGTTTTGTGCTCCATAAATTAATAAAACATACCGTTCCTAGCATTAGCTATGCAGGCATACTTAGCATCATAGCAATGCTCACAGCATTTACCAGCGTAGCTTGGTATTCTAGTCAGATAATGCCAGACATCTTTACTTTTTGCTCTGTGGCGTGTATTATTTTGCTTGCATCAGGTAAGTTAAAAATCACACCTGGTAAGATCCTTCTTTTAGTTATCATCCTATTTTCTTTCAGTGTACATTTCACCAATATACTACTTAGCATAGTTATGCTTTGCGTATTTGCTATTCTAAAATTTTG
>DNBZ01000350.1 GCA_003484585.1 Bacteroidota bacterium
AAAAAGTCTCATTAAGTTATCTTCTAACGAAACAAAAAATTGTGAGCTTCCTGGGTCTCCTTGTCTACCTGCTCTACCACGTAGCTGTCTATCTACACGTCTACTATCGTGTCTTTCTGTACCTACTATTGCTAGTCCTCCAGACTCCTTTACACCTTTGCCTAGTTTTATATCTGTACCTCTACCTGCCATATTAGTAGCTATAGTGATACTTCCTGGCTGGCCAGCGGCTGCTACAATATCTGCCTCACGCTGATGTTGTTTTGCATTCAGCACACTATGCTTTATTTTTCGCATATTGAGCATTCTACTGAGCAGCTCAGATATTTCTACAGACGTAGTACCCACCAATACTGGTCGGCCTTCTTCTTGTAGTCGTATTATTTCTTCTGCTACTGCATTGAATTTTTCTCTTACGGTTTTGTATACTAAGTCGTCTCTATCATCTCTAGAGATAGGTCTATTGGTTGGTATTACTATTACATCTAGCTTGTATATTTCCCATAGCTCGCCCGCTTCAGTTTCTGCTGTACCGGTCATACCACTGAGTTTGTGATACATTCTAAAAAAGTTTTGTAGAGTTACAGTAGCAAATGTTTGGGTAGCGGCTTCTACTTTTACATTTTCCTTAGCCTCTATAGCTTGGTGTAGTCCGTCAGAGTATCTTCTACCATCCATCACACGACCCGTCTGCTCATCTACTATCTTTACCTTACCATCTTGCAGGATATATTCTACATCCTTTTCAAACATAGCATACGCTTTTAGCAATTGATTAATACTGTGAATACGTTCAGATTTAACAGAGAAATCACGCATTAACTCGTCTTTTCGCTTTTGCTTCTCTGTTGGATCTAAGTCAGTTTTCTCTAGATCGGCAATACTTCCACCTACATCTGGCATTACGAAGAATTGAGCATCGTCACTATTATCAGTTATTAGGTCTATACCCTTATCGGTAAGCTCTATTTGATTGTTTTTTTCGTCTATGGTAAAGAATAGCTCGGAATCTACTATGTGCATTTCCTTCTGCTGATCTTGTAAGTAGTAATTTTCTGCCTTAGTCATGAGAGCTTTCATTCCTTGCTCACCAAGAAATTTAATAAGAGGCTTACTCTTAGGTAATCCTCTATACCCCCTAAAAAGTAATAGACCTGCTTCTTTTTCAGATGTTTTACCTTCCTTTATTAGCTTTTTAGCATCTGTAAGTGCTGTGTTTAGATATCTTTTTTGAGCATCTACTACTTTTTGTATTTTTGGTTTAAGCTCATTAAACTCGTGTATATCTCCTTTGGGCGTAGGTCCACTGATAATAAGTGGCGTACGAGCATCATCTATTAATACAGAGTCTACCTCATCTATCATAGCGTAGTGATGCTTTTGCTGTACTTGCTCATCTGGGCTGTGAGCCATATTATCTCTTAGGTAGTCAAAACCAAACTCATTATTAGTACCGTAAGTAATATCTGCAAGATAAGCTTGCTTTCTCTCTGGAGAATGAGGTTTGTAGTAGTCTAGGCAATCTACCTTTAGTCCATGAAACTGAAAGATAGGTGCATTCCACTCTGCATCTCTTCGTGCTAGGTAATCATTTACAGTAACTATATGTACACCTCTTTGACCAAGTGAGTTAAGATAAGCGGGTAGGGTAGAAACCAAAGTTTTACCTTCTCCTGTTTGCATCTCGGCTATTTTACCTTGGTGTAATACTACACCACCAATAAGCTGTACATCGTAGTGTACCATATTCCAAGTCATTTCTTGGCCAGCAGCATCCCACGTGGTTTGATATATTACATCGTTTCCTAATATGCTTATATGTTCTTTAGTTGCAGCTAAATCTCTATCATAGTCAGTAGCAGTAGCAGATACAGAATCATTCTCTGCAAATCTACGAGCGGTCTCTTTTACCACGGCAAAAGCCTCTGGTAATAGTGCCTCTAAAATCTCTTCTAGTTTTTCGTCACGCTCCTTTTCTAGCTCGTCTATACGGTCATACGCATCTTCTTTTTTATCTATTTCTGTTATATCAGCTGCTTCTACCTCTTTTTTGAGCTCTACTACTTGTTGGTCTATTTCTGACAAATAGTCACTTACTCGCTGCTTGAATTCAGCCGTTTTGGCTCTTAGTTGGTCGTTAGTGATTCCTGCTAACTTATCAAATTCTGCATTTATTTTACCGACATAAGGAGTTATGTCTTTTACATCCTTGTCTGCCTTGTTACCGAAAAGCTTAGATATTCCGCTTACTAGAGAATTAATCATTATATTATTTTACTATCTATGGTCTAAAAGTATGCCATTTATCGACGTACTTATTGGTTTGTCATAACTATAGTGACATGCATTATAAAAATAGACAATGCAAAATCTCACATTAATTAACATCTTTTCGAACTAACATGTTTATATATTTCTTCGTAAAAATGAGGTTCAAAAGTAACCCTATTTATCTTTGAACCATAGAAGAAACAATGCGAATATTAATACTTGGTTCAGGTGCTAGAGAGCACGCTATAGCTTGGAAACTAAGCAAAGAAATAGGGAAGGAAAATATCTTTGTAGCACCGGGTAATGGTGGTACACAATTGTGCGGGACTAATGTAGATGCGAGCTACACAGATTTTGACAAGTTGAAGGTGTTTTGCCTAGCAAATGATATAGATACTATACTGCCGGGTAGCGAGGATGCTATCGCACAAGGTGTTCGCGACTATTTTGAAGCAAACGAGGAAACTAAGCATATTTACATGTTTTCGCCAGATCGATATGCAGGTCAGTTAGAAAGCAGTAAGTCTTTTGCGAAGGAGTTTATGGCAAAAGAGAATATACCAACTGCTGCTTATCAGGCTTTTACTAAAGATAATGTGCAAGAGGGTTATGCATTCTTAGATAAGCTTACGGCTCCTTTTGTACTGAAAGCAGATGGACTAGCTGCTGGCAAAGGGGTGTTAATACTTAATGATATTGACGAAGCCAAAACCGCACTAAAAGAAATGTTGGTGGATCAAAAGTTTGGGGAAGCTTCTGCTACCGTAGTGATAGAAGAATTTTTGGATGGAATAGAGTTTAGTGTTTTTGCTCTCACAGATGGCGAAAATTACGTCATACTGCCAGAGGCCAAAGATTATAAAAGAATAGGAGAAGGAGATGTAGGGCTCAATACGGGAGGAATGGGAGCAGTGTCACCTGTGCCTTTTTATGATAAAGAACT
>DNBZ01000199.1 GCA_003484585.1 Bacteroidota bacterium
ATCGAGAGAGATAGCATATCTTACTCTTGGGCTCATCCTAAAGGAGCGGGTCTTAGTAACATTAGTTATTCTGGTACGAACTACGCTTACAATCACCCATTCCAAGCTTTTTACCCGGGTTCAACAGGGCCACCATATAGCAACCCAAACGCTAATCCCCCCATAGGTATATATCTAGATCCTCTAACTGGAGACCTTATATTTACACCTACTTCATGCAATGAGATAAGCTCTTGGGTGATAGAGGCTACAGAGTGGCGAAAAGATACTGCTGGCACTCCTCAGATTGTCGGAAAAGCAAGAAGAGACGTACTCACCATCACCAGCACGTGCCTAGATAATAATGTTCCTCTTATAAACGGGCCATACACCTATAATGTTTGTGAAGGCGATCAGCTCTGTTTTAATATTACCACAAGTGACCAAGTATTTACTCCACCTCCTCCTGCCAGTGCTCCTGCTCCAGATACTGTATTGCTCTCTTGGAACGAAGGTATTCCTGGTGCGAGTTTTACTATACTGGACACTGCTGCTAGACTAAAAACAGGCAGATTCTGTTGGACTCCTCCCGCAGGATCTAGTAGCGATTTACCTTATACATTCACAGCTATGGTAGACGATGATCATTGCGATATTAATAGAAAATCGTATAGAGCCTTTCGTGTTAAAGTGAAAAAACGTGCTGAAACTGCAGTCAATGTTACAAGTCTTACTTGTGGATGGTACGATCTAAATAGTCAGATAGACAGTAGTACCTTTTTATGGTCGCCAGTTTATAACTGGGTCATTCTAGATAGTAATTCTGCATTTGTCTTTGATAAAAGTATCGCCTATTTTAAATCTTCCGGAAATGGATTGTCTAGTCAAAATACGGACAGCCTAAAAATTCAAAGAGCGGGTACCTATATTGTAGAACATATTATTAATAATAACCCTCTTCGCTGTCCGCAGAAATATAGAGACACTATCACAGTAGCCACTCTGCCTACTACACTTATTAATTTTGCTAAAGATACTTCTGTATGCAGTGGGAGCAACATTGTGCTAAATGCGAACACTACAAATGGAACTGGAACGCCTAGCTACCAGTGGTTTGAAAACGATACGCTTCTGGCGGGAGAAACGACAACCACACTAAACATAAATAACTTTAATAGCAGTATCCCAATACGTTATAAAATTAAACTATCAGACCCTAACGGCTGCACAAATACAGATGCTGTTGTTATAAAATCTCAAATTCGGTATCAAGATACGCTCGTCTCAAGTTTGCAAGCTTGTCAAGGCGATACAATAAACCTAGCTTTAGACTCTGCCCTGACGGGCGTGCTTTGGTCTAATGGCTCTACTTCTTTTGAGCAGCATATTACACAATCAGAACAACTAACACTCACTTATACAGATACACTAGGTTGCACACATACAGACAGCTCTAGTATTCTTATTCATCCATTACCACAACTAATGCTAGAAGATAGCACCTATTGTGGTGCACAAGTGGCTCTCTCTCCAGGGACGTTTAGCTCTTACTTATGGACTACTGGAGATACTACGTCTTCTGTGATTGCCTCCGCTAATGGAAAATACTCGGTAGCAGTACTAGATAGTAATCAGTGTGCCGGCCAAGATTCTGCTACGCTTACCTTTCTAAATCACATGGGTGTAACCCTAGGTCCTGATACTACCTACTGTGGCCCGTATGTTTTACAGCCTATTGCAACAGGGGCTTACGCTTGGAGCACGGGTGCTACTACCAGCTCCATAGTCGCAACCCAGTCGGGCACATACTCTCTTCTATTAACGGGCAGCAACGGTTGTGTGTCTGCAGATTCTGTAGATGTAATACTACTTGATTTACCCCTGCAAACTTGGGGCGATACATTGAGCTACTGCTCAGATACCTTGATAACTCTCTCCAGTAATAAGTTCTCTTCTTATCTGTGGAATAACGGAGCCCAAACACAATCTATACAAGCGGCAAATGGCCCGTATTCCGTCGCTTTTACAGACAGTATAGGTTGTTCAAATAAAGATACCGTTTATGTAAAACTAAATAGCACCTTTGAATTCTCTTTGGGAGAAGACACCACACTATGTGACGATGAGCTGGTACTCTCTGGCATAGTAGGCAAAAGCTACCTGTGGAGTACGGGAAGCATTAGCATTATAGAAACTGCACGAACTTCTGGCACATACTGGCTGCGAGTTACGGATTACAATGATTGTAGTTTTATAGACTCTATAGAAGTAGGGTTAAATAGAAATACCAATACCCCAATACTTACTAAATCTGGCTCTATACTAACAAGTAACCAGAGTGGTACGCATAAGTGGTTTAAGAATAGTGCTGTAATAAGCGGGCAATCGCAAAACACATTAACCATTTCGGGGTCAGGCGATTACACGGCGTTGTTTGTTGATATAGATGACTGCGAGTCCGACACTTCTAATACGATAACTAGAACTGCAGGAATTGCCAAGCTAAAAAGCTCTGCACTCAAGGTATATCCTAACCCTACCAATGGACAGGTGACCATAGATGCCGCTGGTCTTGGCCAGGTGCAAAGTATAAAACTATATGATGCTCAAGGTAAGCTAGTAGAAAATACCCAAGCCATAAATGGCTCACTAATAGAGCTCGTTTGGACTGTCAGAAGTGGCGTACTTTGGGTAGAGGTAGAAACAGAATCGGCCACCTACAGGGAGCAGATTATTACCATAAAATAGGTTACTCTCAACATAGCAATAATTTGCTATTCTAAATATACTTTTGCATCACTTTAAAAAAAATGGAAAAATGATCATTGGCGTACCTACAGAAATCAAAAACAACGAAAGCCGTATAGCCCTTACCCCAGGTGGCACACTAGAACTTACTAAACGAGGTCATACTGTATACGTACAGAAAGATGGCGGTTTGGGTAGTGGTTTTAATAACACAATGTACATAGATGCAGGTGCTCAAATGTTAGACACTATAGAAGAAGTGTACGCTATCGCCGAGATGATAATTAAGGTGAAAGAACCGATAGAGCAGGAGTATAAGCTTATCAAAAAAGACCAGTTAGTATTCACATACTTCCACTTTGCTAGTCACAGGCCTCTTACAGACGCTATGATAGAGAGTGGTGCAATTTGTCTAGCTTATGAAACTGTAGAGGCTGCAGACAAAAGTTTGCCACTGCTCATACCTATGAGTGAGGTAGCAGGTAGAATGGCTGTACAGCAAGGTGCTAAATACCTTGAGAAACCAATTAAAGGAAAAGGAGTATTGCTAGGTGGCGTACCGGGTGTGCCTCCAGGAAAAGTACTTATAATAGGCGGTGGCGTAGTAGGTACTCAAGCTGCTAAGATGGCTGCTGGACTAGGTGCTCAAGTAACTATACTAGACTTAAGCCTGACAAGACTTAGATACCTAAATGATGTAATGCCAGCTAACGTAGTCACCCGTTTTAGTAACGAGATGAATATACGTGATCTAATACCACATATGGACCTAATAATAGGGGCCGTTTTGATACCGGGTGCTAAAGCTCCAAACCTTATCACTAGAGATATGCTTAAACTTATGTCTCCAGGTACAGTAGTAGTAGACGTAGCAGTAGACCAAGGTGGGTGTATAGAAACCTGTAAGCCTACTACGCACGAGGATCCGACATACATAATAGACGATATAGTGCACTACTGTGTAGCAAACATGCCCGGTGCTGTACCATACACATCTACAGTGGCTCTTACTAATGCTACATTGCCTTATATTATTCATCTAGCCAATAAAGGATGGAGACAAGCTTGCAGAGAAAGTAGAGAACTACGCTTTGGACTAAATATCGTAGGTGGAAAAGTGTGTTACAAAGGAGTCTCAGATGCTTTT
>DNBZ01000315.1 GCA_003484585.1 Bacteroidota bacterium
CTCCTGTTTGAAACCATTTTTCTTTACAGAGTTTTTGCCAATGAGTCCAACTATTAAGGAGAGTCATAGCAGCATCATATTCATCCACACTGTCCCTATACACCTTTGCGAAGCTAACGTACTTATTACCCTTGCGAGAGGTATAATCATCAGGACGGAGTGTATAAGGTGCTTCTGGATTGTTAAACTCATAGAACAAACCTTGAGTTAAATAAATACCATTTGAACCTTTGTACATCTTCTTACTCCTTATGTAATATCGCCAGTGACATCCCAACCTATACTAGTCTTGGTAAGTATCATTGCTGTCCCTGTAGTTAACACTTGTGGATATGTTACATTACCATTAGGAGTATAGAACGTTTGAGTATTAGTCTCTATTGTTATAGCTCCAGTTGCATTTCGTACCCTGTTAACCAAAACTCTGTCACCCGAAGAGAAAGTCGAACTATCTAGTATATAAGTTACTGTACTAGCACTCTTTCTATTAAGATATGTGTTTGTAGCTTGTCTAGTAAATGTTTGCGCTGCAGGGTCATCGTAAGTAATTTGAAAATTAACTTCTTCCGAATCATTAACAATAACTGCCCACTCATCATTTGCACGATTTACTAATCTACATCCTTTCCATTGAGCTGGTATAGAGAAAATTCCGTTATCTACACCGTTTAGTGTTACACCAACAGGAGCTTGTATAAAAGTACCACCCACGCCTAGTTGTACTACTTGCATTACCGTATTTGGATTAAAAGGAATACTAGCAAAAGTAGGAATAAATAAGGTATTAGGATTAGGGTTATCCATCCATATAGTCTTACCTGTATCATTAAATTCTAATGTATGGACGTTTGTTGTTATATTTCTAGGAATGTCAGAGTTGATTTTTCTATCTGAGGGATTGGTTAAACTTTGAGATACAATATTACCTTCTTGATCTAATCTAATACGGTAATCTGTATCATCGTTTAAATTACGTAGTACTACACCTCTATTAGTTTTACTTACAACAAAATCATTGTTAGGCGCAAATCTCCACAAACTAGAAGTACGAGGGTCGTTAAGCTCTAAACCAAAATTAGTAGTATCAGTAGCTGACCACTTAATACCAAACTCATCTCCATTAGGAGTACGTAAACCAAAAGCAGGAGTTGTAAGAGATCGAACTACTTGTTTGTTTAAATGTATTGTAGCTTGGTCTGAAACATTACCGTACTGTGTAATTGTATTATCTATTGACGTAGTTAAGTCTGTTACTTGTGCTAAATTACGAGTAGTCACTACATTGTTTAAAGTATTTGTTGTTAAATGCATTCCTGCATAGTCTGCTTCAATAGTACTATTTGTTACAAAATCACAATAAATACCCAAACTTAAAGGGAATTGGAAACGAGGTGCTCTTATAGATATAGCATTAACAGGTGCTACTACAAGGTCATCCCCTATTAAACGTATAGCGTAGTCGTACAAGTTTTCAAAAGTACAACCATCTACTACGATACCTGTAGTAAGTCTTCCTGCGGCTTCTATTAGTAAACCGCCTGTTTGACTGTGTGCAAAAGAACAACCATATAATTGTACTCCTCGACAACGAGCTAAACGTATACCATAACAATTTGGTAAATTACCTTGAGAGCCACCAAAAGCTTTAACACCAATAAGATTCATTTCTTGGCATTGGATAAATTCAAATGTAGGTGCTGTTGCTGTAGTTCTGTCGTAGTCATGGATACCCATAACATTTTGTATTAAGATAGTTTGACTTGTCTCATTAAATGTATCATCTACATTGCCTGTCATTTTAATAGCAGAAGAATTATCTCCCATTTGCAGGAAGTTTATATTTTGTAGATTTACGTGGTCATATCCTTTATAGATACGTATACAATGAGAATCACTTCCTTTTGTATAGAATTTAATATCTCGAATACTAACAGAATAGATAGCTGCTGTGTCTCTCTTATATGAAAAACCAGCTTCCCCTACAAAGTCTGCACCCATAGAAATAATAGAAGCTCCTAAAGCGGCTTCATTTAATAAAGACCCTTCATTGAATGTACCTGTACCAGAGCTTTCTCCAAATATTGTAGTACAAGAAGTTATGTTAATAGGAGCAGTAATCTTGTATACGCCACGAGGAAGATAAAGGAGACCTCCTACATTAGCCCATGTTTGTAAAGCTACCGTATCATCCGTTACACCATCTGCTATTGCACCAAAATCTTGAGGTGTTATATCCTTGTCTAAAGAATCCAAATCTACCAATCTCACAGGAGAAGTTGGTAAAGCTGGATACGGAAGATTTATAATTTGGTTTGAGTTCATGTCTAAAGAAGATTGCATCTGGTTAGGTGCTTCACCTACACGCGAGAGAAAGTCTTCTTGAGAGGTGGCAATTTTCTCTAGCTCCGTATTCAGAGTTGAGATAGTTGTTTTAGTTCCAGATGTTACGTATCTTGACATTTAGTTACCTATACTTTTATTTTTTAGCGTTGCCGAAATTCAATGCAATTATGTCTATAAAAGGTTTAATCTTCGATAAGAAAATATCATCTTTCTTAGTTGGTGTAATTGCTGCTATTGCACTCGCTGATGCAATAATTGCTGTAAGTATATTAATTGCGTCTATTATTGTTTCCATTATATTCCCCAAACTGTTGTTATATTCAATAAAGTTAGTTGATGCACTATGCAAACTGGCCTAGTATTGCTGGTGGCGTATATTCTGTTACATTTCCATCAGCATCAGTAATTTCAACTACTGTTCTGTCGTAAACACTGTCGTATATTTCTTGCCCACCTTCATCAAAAATATACTCGCTATTTTCACATACGCCAATTCTTTGGCACGTATCTAGTGAATCAAAAACATCGACTTCATCTTGATTTAAAAGACGTATTAATGACAGTGTTCTCTTTCCATCTGCATGATAAAAAACTGGTATTTTGCCAACGTCATAAGATAAATTACCATCATCATCAATACTAAATCCTAGTATTTCATTTTCAGCATTTGCCTGTGCTTCTGCTCTAAATTCTTCAATGTTTGGTATATATGTTATTAAATCAATCATGGCAATAAATACTCTATTTCGTTAGCGTTTAACGCAAAATCATAAATTCTAAAATCTTTTATATTTCCATTTGATTGTGCAGCCCCCGTTTGTCCAAAAAATGATACGTTATTTGCTAATAATAACGATGGGTCTGAAAGTTTAGATGCCGAACTTTCTGTGCCGTTAATGTTTAATTTTACATTTGACTCATCTACAGTTAATGCAAAATATTTTATATTTTCTGTAA
>DNBZ01000252.1 GCA_003484585.1 Bacteroidota bacterium
CTCGCTCTTCTGCTGTCATATTTCTATCTATTCTGCCCATATCTGAATGTTTACCCGTTCCTACATATTCAAAATCGAGTCCTAGTTTTTTATTGAGTAATTCGCCAGCATTTGGTATTAACCCAAACACACCAATAGAACCCGTAATGGTAGTAGCTTCTGCTACAATTTTACGTGCTGGAGTAGCTATATAGTATCCTCCGCTTGCTGCTACATCACTCATACTTACTATAAGTGGTTTCGCTTCTGCTAAGAGCTTTGCTTCTCTCCAGATAATATCACTCGCTAGGGAACTACCTCCTCTACTGTCTATTCTGAAAACGACTGCTTTTACCTTATCATCTAAGCGAACTTTTTTAAGAGTAGCGGCCATATCATCAGCTGCTATTTGCGTACCATCTCCCTTACCTCCTACTATATCTCCACTTGCATATACCACAGCTATTCTATCACTACCAGACCCTACTGACCCAAGAGATCTAGCGTATTTCTGCTCAGAGATTAACGACACTTTAGATTCTTCATCTACTCCCATTCGCTTTTTCATAACACTATAAAACTGATCTCTATATACCGCGGCATCAATGTATCCTCCAGCTATGAAATCTTGTACGGAACGCATTTCTAGTTTGTCTGCATCAGATTTCAACTTCTCTACTGAGATATTTCTACTTGCAGATATTTTAGCCAGCGTTTCATTGAATAGCGAGTTTATGTATACCTCTATTTGTTCTCTATTTTCTGGGCTAAGATCTTTTCTAGTATAAGCCTCTACTGCTCCTTTAAACTTACCTGCTCTAGCTACCTGCATATTGATACCCAACTTTTCTAATGCTCCAGAAAAGAAAGTAATCTGTGCCACCATACCCGTGAAAGACATTTCGCCTTCTGGGTTTACGAAAACACTATCTGCTACACTAGCCATATAGTATGTAGGGAAATAATAGTAATCTGCATAGGCATATATAAACTTGCCCGATGTTTTGAAATCTTCTAACTTATTTCTTACTTCTGTAAGCTTAGCATAGCCCGACTGAAAAGCCGTAAGGTCTAGTACTATTCCTTTCACTTTATCATCTTCTTTAGCCTCGTCTATAGCCTGTAGTATATCGTTTAACCCTATCGGCACTTGATACGTAGGATCTAGAGCAGCTAACGCTGCAAACGGATTGTTATCTTGGGATCTATCTTGTAATGGGTAATTGAGTTTCAGATTCAACACACCATCGGACGGTATTTCTACTTCTGGCTTGGCACTAGATACCACACCAGCTATTACAAAAAAGAGTAAACCAAAAATGACAATACCAGCCAATAGATAACCTAAGCAAGAAGCTAAAACAACTTTAAAAAAACGCATATATATTATTTACTTTTATGTGTTAGTAAACCAAGAACTTAGAGCTGTAGCTCCCTGTCTCAGTTTTTATAACAACGAAGTAAATGCCTGCGGTATGACCACCGAACGGAATATCGGTGAAGGTCGTTTTTAATAAGACCAATTTTCCAGAACCATCATAAATAGAAATATTCTGAGCATCCATTGGCGTTTCTAAGACACGAACAGATTGGGTCATGGGATTATACGAAACTTGGATAGACTCTATTTTAGGGGTAAAGATGCTTACTTTTCCTACGCTAAATATTACAGGTATAATAAACGTTTTACCTGCCTGACTTTCTACGTTGATTACCACATCGTCGGTATATGCACCATCTGCTAAACCGCTAAAACCTAACTCAACTATAAGTACCTCCCCTTGAGCTACAGAACTACTTGTATTCTTGATTTTCAAGTCTCCTTTGACCGTCGTGGCGGCAGATACACCTGTCCAATCTGTATTCCCCGTATTTACTATATGTACGAATCGCTGCTCAGTAGAACCTACCGTACCATAGCTAATACTATTCTGAGATGCTTCAGCACTTTTTATAGTTGGCTTAGTGTCTGTAGCTCCTATCTTATTGATACGCTCTATGAACTCTGGATGATCTACAAATGGATTTCTATTTTTTTGATACTTAAAGATATTTTCATTTCGGGTAATATCTGTTGTATTTGGATCATTGGCTATATGCCATTGTCTTAAGATGGCTTCTTGCCCATCTATGAAATTACTGTAATCTTGGTATCTGATAGCAAAGTAAAGCATAGCTCTAGCGGTAGCTCCTTTTTGTTCATCACGTGGTTCGAAAACGCCTCCACCTAACTTACTTCCTCCCTCTGTCCAGCTAGGAGTTCCCGTTACTACTCCAAACGGGTAACTCCCTCTTCTACTATTGGCATTTACATCCGTAGGAAAAAGGTGATGAATATCTGCTTTCTCTGGTTCATTACTACTAAAGAGGCTCTGTGGCCAAGTATGCTCACAGTTAAAGCTACTAGAGTTAGCACCGCTTCTTGTATTAAAAGTAGCATCTCTGCCTGTGTACACGCACGTCACTTTGCCCGCTACGTTATCTATTTCTCCGTACATCTTGTCTCGAGCACCGGTATATCCTAGGTTAGTGTATCCTGCAGCGAGTATCGTTTTCAATTCATCTTTTAACTCTTGGTAGCTTTTATTAAATGTAGCATCATAGTACGTGCCCTCGTATTTCCCGTTTCCTATTAAATCTAGTCTATGCTCTGAGCCATCACTTAGCACAAAAATCAACTCTGTGTTGTACCTCAGGTTATGTCTCGGCTTAAAGGTTACTCTGATTTTCTCAGTAGCTCCTGCATCTATAGTAGCGTTAGGTACACTATATGTGAAATCTGTATTAAAGACATTTACATCCTCTATTTCTAAAGCAAAGGATGTAGTATTCGTTACGTTAATAGCTAGCTCTCTATCTGCAGTGGTAAGCACATCTCCAAAATCTAACTGATCAAGAGATAGGGTGACTTGTGCTTGTGCTAATCCTCCTAAAAGAATTAGAAATAAAGTAATGTTTCTCATTAATGCGAAGATAGACTACTCAGGCAACTGTGAGATGTAATTTTAGCGTACTTTTTTATTGTAGGGAGAATTAGTAAGAGTCCTTCAGTATAAAAACTACCAAAATCCTCAAATTTCGGCAACCTCATATGCAATCTACAAGGGGTTCATGGACTAAACCAATAGATAAACCTCGGCTAAACTATTAGACTCATGGATGCAAGAAAATTTAAAAGCAGGGTGATATATTTCATAAGTTTTTCACAAATAAGCATCAAGTATAGCACAGTATATCCGTAAAATTATCTTTGCACCTATGCTATCGCAACTATCAGCCATTAGCCCTATAGACGGGAGATATAGAAGTAAGGTACAAGAGCTTGCTCCTTACTTTTCAGAATACGGACTTTTCAAATACCGCGTATGGGTAGAGATAGAATATTTCATTGCATTATCTCAGCTTGATTTAGAACAGTTTCCTAGCATATCATCTACGGAC
>DNBZ01000347.1 GCA_003484585.1 Bacteroidota bacterium
CACTTTCAATTCTCCTGTCAATCCGTTTGGAATACACTCAGACAAGCATTGGATTACTTTTGATACTACAGGTGCAGACCCAATTATGTTTGTTTGTTCTGATGGTGGCATAGCTCGATCTACTGATGCGGAAATATCTCGATACAAAGACATAAGTACAGGATATAGTACAGCACAGTTTTTTGGTATAGATGCTGACGTAAACGGACGAATAGTAGGGGGAACACAGGATAATGGAACAATGATAATTTCAGGTGAGTCCTTTCCTCGAAATCCAGCTTTTGACATATTAGGTGGAGACGGTTTCCAATCCATATTTTCAGAGGTGAATCCAAAAATAATATTTGGCGAATCTCAATACGGAAACTTAAGGAGATCATTATTAGACGGTAGTGCGATGGAGTCCATTTGGGATAACAGAGTAGAATCTGTGTTTGCTTCTAATACTCGACCTACCGGTTATTTTAATAATCCTGTGTATTTGTGGGAAGACCCTGCAATAGTAAATGAGGTAAAAAACAATGGTCCAACAGGACAAGAAGACGCAACTGTAAATGCTCGTTTGTATTTCGCAATGAATGATGGCGTTTGGGTATGTAAAAATGCCTTTGCTAAACCACACGACCCTAATTCTCCTACTGAAGACAAACAAGTAAGATGGTTCAGAGTGTCAAGCCAAACTGGCGTACAACACTTAGAAACTACCCCAGATGGCAACTCACTTTTCATAGCTACCAGAAATGGAAAAGTTGTTAGAATAGATAGTCTCCTAACTGCTAAACTTGATACTATATCTTTACCAGTAGCTAACCAAATATCTCCAATGCTTGGCACTCCTGTAGTATTAAATCTGCCTGTAGGTAACAGAACCGTAACATCAATAGCTATAGATGCCAATGACCCTAATCGCGTAGTAGCTACCTTAGGAAATTACAATAACTCCAGTTATGTATATGTGTGCGAAGACGCACTAGGAGCTGCCCCTTCATTTAGAAGTATTCACAGTAACCTTCCAGATTTTCCTGTTTATCACGCTATAATAAGTGTAGACGATCCAGATATAATAATCCTTGGAACTGAATTTGGTATATGGGCCACTACTAACGGTACAGCCACTAATCCTACGTGGGCTGAAGCACTAGAGGGTAAAGATCCTACTAAGCCACTGCCACGTTCTCCCGTTTTTGACGTAGTTCAAACAACAAACAAAAATTGGTCTGGTCCTAGAATATATGCAGGCACACATGGTATGGGTATTTGGGAGAGTCAATCTCTACTTACCAGCGTTAGAAACAAATCTAAGAAAGAATCAATTTCTATCTTAGCTTATCCTAACCCTGCAAACAATGTGGTCAATTTAGCTTCTGACATTAAGGGAGCATATACACTGAACATGTATAGCCTAAACGGTACATTGGTTCACAGCCAAGAAGGCTCAAACTCTGGTACTATTAAACTAAGTACTGAAACCCTCACTAACGGAAATTACTTCATAGAATTAATAGGTCAAGATACAAAAGCAGTATCTAAAATAATAGTGCAGCACTAATACAAGCTGCAAACAATGAAACCAAAGCCTTTCGTCATAAACACGAAAGGCTTTTTTTATGAAAAATATATATTATAAAATAGCATCTTATGTATGGGATATACCCATAGCCAAGACCTCGTCACCTCAAAATGAGTACTTGGAGATAGTATGGAGCATGGGTCGCAAAATGCTGAATACTGAAAACGCTAACTTCTCATTTGGAAGCGGTTTCGAAGTATTTAAGCTTGCCATGAGCAAGATACCTACGAACATAACTAACGCCAATTCTATACTTGTACTTGGATTTGGATGCGGAAGCATTTTAGATCTTTTAGAAAAGAGATATACGTATAGCGGAACTCTGGATGGTGTGGAGTATGACCAAGAGATAGTCAATCTGTTTCATCAACACTTTGCACCTGATTATAATCTTAAGCCACACATAAGTGTATGCGACGCTAAGGACTTCTCAACTAACACTGAGAACCAATACGACATTATCTTTATAGACCTATTTATAGACCTGGAGACAGCACCACTAGTCTTTGATGAGCAGTTTCTCACAAATCTCAATACTATGCTCTCACCCCAAGGCTGTTTGGTTTTCAATACCATTGTTAAAACAACGGAAGACAAAATCCGCACAACTGAACTCATGATAAAACTGGGCAAGACACATAAATCTGTACAGAGTTTTTCTTTTCAAGACTTGAATAAAATAATTATAGCTCAATAATCAGACTTTTTGTCTTCTTATTCCCGTTACTTTTTTAAATACACGACATATTGTCGTTTATTTAGCTTAGGTACGAGCATTGTACTTCTATATCCAAAGAATATATAATGAAAGTTAACACACATCAAACACTATTATCAGATATCCTAGTAAGTAATTTTGGGGATATATTAAGCAACTCACTAGGCGAAACTTCACGTAAGACTAGTCTCACTCCAAGGATAGAGCTCTCAGAACTTAAGGAACACTATGAGCTTATAGTGCAGCTGCCTGGTCTCAGCAAAGAAGCCATTTCTATAACTCAAGAGGATGACACCCTGCGTGTCTCTGCTGATAGAAATGAAAAAGAGAATGCTGGCAAGAAGCTGCTAACCGAGATGCACTACGGAAAATTTGATCGAGTTATTAGACTCCCTAAGACTGCAAATCTTTCTGCAATAGAAGCCTCTTATGAGCAAGGTCTACTGAATATAAGTATCGATAAAAAAATGGAGGCAATGCCTCGCACAATAGAAATTAAATAGTTGATTTTTTGGTTAGTTGATAAAGAGGCACAGTAAATTGTGTCTCTTTATTTTTTTAAGACTAGCTTCCCTGTACCTAGGCGTTCCTGTACTATTTTATAATTAGTAGGCTCTACACTATATACAATATTCCCTTTATTATAAATCTTCACATAAATACCTCTAGACGCACTTATTTCGCACTCCAAAGGAGTATGACTGTCCAGCAGAACTTCTTCGCACTTTAGATCAAATGCCTTCAAATTTGATATTTCTTCAATCGACCCTTTCATTACACTTACCACTCCGTGTAATGTTGTCTGTGCAGAATTTAAAGATTGTATATACACTTCATCCCCTGCTAAAGTCAAATCGATATCCGATAGTGCATTATGAAATATCTCTAACCTAGAAATCTTTATAGTATCTGCAGTAAGCACTTGTGCTATAGATTCAACATCTAACCTCACTAAATCCCTTATGTAGACTGTCGCCTTTAGTGAATAATCAAAGCTACGTACAAAATTACAAGTATTCTCATTTCTTAGTATTAATCTACCTCCGTCTACCTCTGTAATGAATTGATCTAATAGGTTTTTAGGAGCTTCTAACACCACTTCACCTTGCCGTGCACTATCTTGTACCAAAGTAATTACAATTCTATCTGAGACTGAAATCTCAGTAAACGAACCTACCATTCGTGTAACTGAGCTCACCGATCCTAAACTAGTCAAGCAGTCATCCCGTTGTCCTTTGCTACAAGCTCCAAGTAACACGATCGATATGAAGAAGTATTTGTACATCACAAGGTATATCCAATTCCCATTTCAAAAAAATCTGCCACTCCTCTATGAAATCTTAACATTCCTTGGGCACTCCAATGCTTATCTACAGTATAAATAAGTCCCATGCGTTGATTCAATGGATTCTTTAAGACTCCTGGTTTATATAAGTAAGCCCCTATCTCTGCAGCGACACCTACTTTACCAAAACTCCACTGAAATCCTCCGGCAATTGCCACTTCTGACTGATCAGCTATGGTAACATCACTTAGTGGAAAGGTAAAATCCTCTGCGTACTTATATGATTTATCTAAGGTATAATCAAGGCCAAAACGCCATGCTTTGGTAGCACTAACATTTCGCAAACCTCTAAACTGGATACCCTTATTGTAGAAATTCAATGGGTTAGCGAAATTCCGTTGCTTCTTGCCATATATCGCAGTAACACGCCAATCATACTTTTTAGTTTCATCCTCCTCTTGTTCCATTCCTGCTTTCGAGGAGGAATTAGATTTCACCCCTAAACCATATCTCAAGGTAAAAGAAGGAATATTATAACCTAGGTTAGGCACTTTAAAAGCTGCATTAGAATAATGTGAGATAGAAATACCGCACTCTATATAGTCCTTATTACTTCTTACTGGGATATGGGCTATCAACCCAAACTGCATACTTCCGTTCAAATGACTTCCAATTGCCTGATTTCTTCTGTTGGTTTGTACGTTAAACTCTTGTGTGAGGTAAGCTAAACCTGCTCCTGCTCTGAACCTCAAGTCAGCGGACCCCAATTTTAAAACATTCAGTTTCACGTGTGCTTGGCCACCAAAGGCATGTCCCGTTTCTTCTTTACCTAAGTTATAATACAAAAAGCCATAACCTATACTCGGTTTCTGATAGTGAGAACCCCAGCTTGTGTTCGTTCTATCTAATTCATAAGCTACCTCAAGCCCGTAGTTATGTGCTGCAAGGTTTTTGATGTCGGCTCTATGAGCTAATAAAAATCCCGGAGTATAGGAACCCGAGACATAATTGGAGTTTTGTGCAATGCTGGTAAACGTACTAATAATTAGTATGCAACTAGTAAGAATAAAATGAAGCAACCTTAGCTCCATCTTCTTTTTCTGTAAAACGCATTAGCTAGTCCAAAAAGAATAATAATCAAAATAGGCAAAACCATATTTAGTGACTGCCAATATAGTTTCTCTGACTTTATTTTTCCTTTATCTAGTAATCTTAGTACTATTTCCCTACTTCTTACTTCTATTAGGTTGGTATCGTCACAGAGATAATCCACGCAATTCAAAAAGAACTTTTTATTGGCAAACTCTACTGGCGTACCAAATTGCTTAGAGCCATACTTATCATATCCCAGCGGATATACTTGCCCGTCGTTGCTTACCTGATTGCTTATTAAATCACCATCACCTATTACTATCATAGCATTACTAGCTATCGACTCTTTGAAAGGAATATCAAAAGCTCGTTTTACCCCATCCCTAAACTTATAGGGACTCGTAAACTCTCCGTCTACCAAAACTGCGGCAATTTGATTCCCATTTCTAAAATTCTGCGAATTGGGTTTTACTTTTAATAAATCAAGCGAAATAAGTACTGGGTTATGAGCCAACCTAGATCTAGGAGAAGACCTGAGTAAAACGGTTTTACTTAATTTAGTAGTAGCTGTAGTGTCTAAAGAACTGCAATATCTACCCCATACATTTTCTAGATTTTTAGATACAGGATTATCATTTATTGAATTAAAAAGAGGATAAAAAATCCACGGCCAGAAACCCGGTCTATTCGTCTGCTGATTTATAGCAGGTATACCGTGGCTTTGCAAATCTTGTATCAGTGTTGGCTTCACTTTTACCCCATAGTGAAACAGCATATCCCCCAAATTATGTTTGTGGTTTCGGGTTAGCACTTGACCATAATTTGCTACAGAATCCATTTCTGCTTCTAATTCTTCGACTAGCCATATTACCTTGCCCCCATTCATTATGTACTGATCTAACACAAATTTTTCTGGTTCAGAAAACGGCTTTATAGGTTTAGCGATTATCAGGCCTTTATACTCGCTCAGTTTTTTAATCAACCCTTCTACTAAAACGGTAAACACAGGCTTATCTGGTTTATCTACTACATCTTTAGCAAACATTTTATAGCAGTTGGAATCCTCTAAATTTAAACTTATTCTACTGAGACTGTAGAAGCCACTAAGTTCATTGCTGATGTCAGCAGTATTTATCTCATTCAGCTCACCGTGTCCGGCACTAAAAGCAATTTTTATACCCTTACCAGCTATACACTTGCGTAGTACATTTCCTATCTCATATTCTAAAAGTTCAATAGACGAATTTATCTCTTCCTCTATGGGTTTCCCAAACTCCCTTTTCATGAGATTCAATGGATACTCCTGACCTTTATA
>DNBZ01000287.1 GCA_003484585.1 Bacteroidota bacterium
AGAAATTCACCTTTGGTGGCCTATCAGCCAATTTAAGTGGATGGAGACGAATAAGTCATGATTTTAAAGTACATATATCTACCGCTACTCGATTTAGAAGCCCAGATATAAATGAGTTATTTAGCAATGGCCTGCACCACGGTTCGGCAGCTTTGGAGTTTGGTGACCTTAAGCTAAAACAAGAACGCTCCTATTCACTCAATGCGGCACTCAACTATAATCACAATAGACTGCGAATTCAAGTAGAGCCCTACTTCCATTATTTCCAAGATTACATTTACTTGAAGCCGAGCGGCGAAAAACAACTGAGCATTCGAGGAGCTTTTCCCGTATTTAACTATGTGCAAACTGACGCTATTTATACGGGGGCAGATATAGATGTTAGCTACCGTGTAGCTGCTAACTGGACCACTGAAATAGATGCAGCATTACTTTATGTAAAAGACATCAGAAATGATCGATTCATTTTTGGCATACCTGCACAGCAATTTAGAGGACGTTTAAAATACACTTTTGCTGAGTCACTTGGACTCAAAAATGGCTACTGGTGGTTAGGAGGAAACTATACTGCTCAACAAAGTAGAATAGAACTCAATGAAGATTTTGCTCTAACTCCTGAGGCCTATTTCTTACTAGACACAGAGCTAGGTGCACAGTACAAAGAGACTCCTTTACACTTTATCTTTGGGATGAAGAATATACTAAACACATCATATAGAGACTATATGAACCGTTACAGATACTATGCTGATGATCTCGGCATATCCATTTATACCACTTTAAATTACACATTTTAACAATTAAATTTTATGAAACAATTCAAAACAAACATTTCAATTTTAGCTTTTTTCTTAGTTTCGACAGCAGCATTCTCTGGATGTAATGATGACAATGACGTCACAGATCCACCAAAACCTAATGAAGAGGAACTTATTACCACTGTAGAACTCATCTATACCAACAAAGCAAATAGTAGTAAAATAAGTACCTTTAGATTTGCAGATACTGACGGAGAAGGCGGCAATGCTCCTTCCGAAACAGACACTATTCGACTAGCTGCTAATACTACTTATACAGTCGCTGTAAGGTTCTTAGACGAAAGCGGCACAGATGTAGAAGACATCACCACTGAAGTACTAGAAGAAGCTGATGAGCACCTGGTGTGCTATTCAGCTACTGTAGGCACAGCTGTAACTATCACAGACCAAGATGGCAATGGGTTAGATCTAGGACTAGCAGCAGATGTGACTACTACATCAGCAAGTAATGGTACATTCAATATTAGTCTAAAACACCAGCCGGGGATAAAAAACGGTAGTTGTGATGTAGGAGAAACGGATGTAGAAGTAGCTTTTGTACTGGAAGTGAAATAGAGAAAAATAGAGAAAGAGTAGTCTTCTTATAATGTAAATTAGGCTACTCTACCTCTAATCTATATTCATCTATCTTCGGTAAATAGCAGCCTAACGAAGCACTCTCCAATAGCGATAGAGTGTATATGCCCTTTAGGAACCCATAGAACTAGCGTACATATATTACAAAGCTTATATTTTCGAGTCCAACGGAAATTCTGTAAGCAGATTATACCTAGTCTAAAATGAGCTTAGATGTATGAGCAAGTTTACTTTAAATTATTAAGTGAGCTTCATATTGTAAGAATTAAGGATACTTTTATCATTGGTTATTTTCAAATCTAGAAAAAACTCAACCTTATCTTCTCTACCTCATTTGCCCATACCTTATCGCCATCACTAATGTCTGCTACAGATTTGATTTTGGCTAAAAGTGCTTCTACTTTTATAGATGACTTCAGTGGTCTGCGGTATTCCAATGCTTTGGCAGCGGTGAGTTGCTCTATGGCTTGTATACGTTCTACGTTTTCTACTACTCGTAAGCATTTAGTCGCGGCATTAGCTCCCATACTCACGTGATCTTCTTGTCCGTTACTACTTTCTATAGTATCTACACTACTAGGTGTACAGAGTTGCTTGTTTTGACTTACGATACTGGCAGCGAGGTATTGTGCTATCATTAGTCCGCTCTCTAGTCCAGGGTTACTGGTAAGGAATTCTGGCAAGCCTCTCTTACCTTCTACCAATCTATAAATCCTACGTTCTGCTATACTGCCTATCTCAGCTATGGCTATGGCTAAATAATCTAATTGAAGTGCTAAAGGCTGTCCGTGAAAATTACCTGCACTGAGCACGAGGTCTTCGTCTGGAAACACATTTGGATTATCAGTTACCGAATTTATCTCTGTTTCAAAAACTGCTTTCACATGTGCTACAGCATCCTTACTAGCACCATGTACTTGAGGTACACATCTTATACTGTATGGATCTTGCACGTGAACCTTATCTTGTGCCAGTATTTCACTTCCCTCCAAATGTTCTAAAATATTTTTTGCTGTATCTAGTTGCCCCTTGTGCGGTCTTATCTGATGACTAAAGGCAAAGAATGCCTCCTTCCGTCCGTCATATGCATCTATGCACATAGCAGCATTCAAGTCTGCACGAGCTAGTATATCTTCTGCTTTAAACAAGCACTGCAATCCATACGCCTGCATAAACTGAGTACCGTTAATGAGAGCAAGACCTTCTTTAGGCCCTAATTGTAAATTAGAAGGTCTGGGTTTTGATTTTGTATTTGCATTTGACCAAATCTCTCCTTCACCTATAAGCGGTAATGCCAAATGACTCAAAGGAGCTAAATCTCCACTGGCTCCTAAACTACCTAGTTCGTATATCACAGGAGTAGTATCGTTATTATAAAACTCTAAAAGTTTTTCTACCGTGGCGAGTTGCACACCACTATGCCCGTAGCTGAGGCTCTGTGCTTTAAGTAGCAGCATTAGTTTTACAATCTCTTTTGGTACATAAGCACCTGCTCCGCACGCATGTGAACGAAGTAAATTGATCTGAAGTTGAGACAAGTCTTTAGCTTCTATCTCTGTATTGCATAGCGAACCAAAACCTGTATTCACACCGTAAATGGGCGGTCCATCTTGAGCTACTTTCTGAAGTAAGTAGCTATGGCATTTTTCTATTTTAGCTTCTGCAGTTGAAGAAAGGCTAACTTTCTCTCTACTTTCTACTATGCTTCTTAAATCTTCTAGGCTATGATGCTCGGATAGTTCCATTATTAGAGCGAAAGTACATTTTTTCCTAACTTCGTCATATTATACAACACCTTGCAAACTTTTAAAAAAAACCGATACGGCTTACCAGCTTCAGACTAAACCCTATTTAATATGAGGTTGTTAGAATAGAAGGATGAACCTATATAAAGTTTTAGAGTGCCAACAAAAAGACCAAAACAAAACTTATATCAATAAAAACAGCTTAAAAGCAAACTAGACCAAATAGGAAGATTAGGAATTATGGAATCTAGTTCATTGAAATCTCAAAACTTCTAGCATTTTAATACCATAACAAAAGGCAATACAGCCTTCTACTGATTTTTAAGCATTCCTACTCTGCAGAGCTAGCTTGGTAATAACAGATTTGGTGTTCTCGGGGAAATCGCCCTTCATCATCCAATCATAGTACCCTCTGTTTTCTTTGAATACATCAATAACTTTCTGGCCTTTGTATTTGCCAAAGTTAAAGTATGCTTCTCCACTTTCCCCTCGTTTTATTCGCCTAGCAAAATCATAAAACTCAGTATCTCCACTGAATGCATTTAAAAAGTCAATGTCTCCTTCTAGTTCATCATAGTGATCCACTTGTGCTTTGATTATTTCCCAAGTAGCAACGGTATCAGCTTTAGCACTGTGTGCATCTATGAGCTCTTTACCACAATATTTTTGATACGCTGCACCAAGGTTACGTGGCTCCATTTTATGGAAGATA
The DNA here is from genome assembly GCA_003484585.1 of Bacteroidota bacterium. Taxonomy (GTDB): domain Bacteria; phylum Bacteroidota; class Bacteroidia; order NS11-12g; family UBA9320; genus UBA9320. The sequence goes on from DNBZ01000287.1 coordinate 3,852, forward strand.
CGTTGGGCATCTATAAATTTTCTATTGGTATCAAAAGCTACTCCAGCTCTATAAAACTCCTCTGCAAGCATTGGGAAATCAAAACGATTACTATTGAACCCACCAAAATCACAGTCTCCCAAAAAAGTATTTAACTCCACAGCAAACTCTTGGAATGTTGGCTTACCTAGCACATCCTTATCCCATATCCCGTGAATTTTTGAAACTTCAGGTGGAATAGGAACTGTAGGATCTAACACTTGATGTAAATGCTCTTCGCTTCCATCTGGTTGTATTTTTATGCAATAAAGCTCTACTATCCTATCCGAAGCAACTTGGATTCCTGTAGTTTCCAAATCAAAAACTACTAGGGGTTTGGTCAATTTAATGTTCACAAAGCGAAAATAAGAAGGTGATTAATAGAATTCTATTTTTAGTAATGCAGGTTGTCCACCAATTATAGTACTTGCTGGCTTATTAACCTTCCTACAATATAATTATACCACCAAACAACCTTACTTTTGAGCGGATAAAATTTCAATTACATATTCCCTTACATGAAAAAAGTATCAATCATAGGCGGAGGTCCCGCAGCACTTATGCTTGCAGCACAGCTAGATACAGAGAAGTACCAAGTAACTCTTTATGATAAGAAAAAATCCGTAGGTCGTAAGTTTTTAGTAGCTGGCGAAGGTGGATTGAATCTGACTTTCAACTCAGACCTGGAGGAACTCATAACTCAGTATTTTCCTAGTGAATTTATGGGTCCTATCATTAGGCAGTTTACTAATGAAGATGTAATCCAATGGCTCAGTAACCTTGAGGTCTCTACTTTCATAGGATCTAGCAATCGAGTATTCCCCATGGAAGGACTTAAGCCGATAGACGTGCTCAATAAATTAGTAGCACATATAAAAAGTAAGAATGTAAAATTTGCACTAGGCACCCAATGGACTGGCTGGAATACTGATGGGCATTTATGCTTCGAAGACTCCGAGGATATTGAGTCTGACATCACAATATTTGCTTTGGGTGGAGCCAGCTGGAAGGTTACAGGTTCTGATGGGTCTTGGTCTGGTGCATTTATGGAACGAGGAATAAACATACTTCCATTTAGAGCAGCCAATTGTGCTTTTCATATCGATTGGGATAAGAATTTCATCCATACACACGCGGGAAAACCACTGAAGAACATTGCTCTAAAATATAAAAAGCAATCTTCTAAAGGAGAGTTAGTAGTGTCTGAATTTGGACTGGAGGGCAATGCCCTTTATGCACTTAGCCGCAGTCTTCAAGACGAACT
>DNBZ01000293.1 GCA_003484585.1 Bacteroidota bacterium
ATATAGAGTTTTACAAAAGTGCTAATGGCGGACAAGTAACCAATCATCCGATTTGGATATTTCCTTGCTAACTTATTATACTTATGTATGCGTGCTATATGGTCTTCTTTATCCTTAATACTATAATGCAGCAAGTCGCCAGTCAAGTGTTTTTGAGTCACTGTATTGGTATATACTAACTCTTCGTGCACTTCTCCCTCCCACTTAGCATTGAGCTTATGGAAGATACGTACTTTAGTATCTGGGTACCATCCTGCGTATTTTATCCATTGGCCACAGTAGTTATTTAGCCTATTAAATTTATAGACATGCTCTATGCTAAATCCTATAGATTTTCGTGCAAGTATACTTGCACGAAGATCTTCGCTTAGTTCTTCATCTGCATCTATAGAAAGTATGGTATTATATGTAGCATTTTGGTTACCTACATTTTTGGTCTCTGCATAGCCTTGCCATTTCACCGAAATAACCTTAGCTCCTAGAGCTTCGCTTATGCTTACTGTATCATCTGTGCTATGGCTATCTACCACCAATACTTCGTCTACCACTCCTTGCAGCGAGCGTATGCAAGCACCTATGTGCTCTTGCTCATTGAAGGTGATAATGATCGCAGATATTTTAGAATTATCATTCATAAAAAAAATCCTGACCACAAAGATGCAGTCAGGATTTTTAAATATTGATTTTAAATAAAATAATTTCTTGGAACGAATAATCCTAGAAGCAGAGCTATCAAGACATTTCTCTCGTTTCATTCTAACCTATTGGTCAAAAATTGAAATTCTTTTATTACACCTCACCCAGAATTGTCTTTGACAAGGCTGACCTCTCCTCAAGTAGAGGTAAAATAGGAAACCCCAAGGCAGAGCCTCGGGGAGTTCTTTTGTTTAAAATAATTTCTTGGAACGAATAATCCTAGAAGCAGAGCTATCACGACATTTCTCTCGTTTCATTCTGACCTATTGATCAAAAATTGAAATTCTTTTAATTAATGATTGTCGTGAGAATGATTAGGGCAAGAATGAGGATCACTCTGGCACTCTTCAGTACACACATGAGCTTGCTCATCTACTGATACTTCTGTTGCAGCTTCGGTAGAATCTACAGACTCCTTAGCACAACATGCTTTTTTACATCCTGGCTCACATGACTTACTGTCCTTATCACAAGTCTTTCCAGCATCAGCACATTTTTTCTTACAAGCTTCCTTGTCTTCTTTACTGCACTCTTTTTTGTCTTTTTTGTCGCAACACTCTTTCTTGTCACCTTCCTTGCATTCTTTGTTATCGTTGCAAGCTACTGTCGTGAGACTTAGTACAAATACTAAGCTCAATAATTTGAATATATTTTTCATTTGTTTAATCTGGTTACAATTTTTTAAAGAGCATTTGCTCTAATAGTATAAGTCATCTCTGCTTTCATGTTACAATCTTCGTCTATACCTTCATCTGTCATAAAGCTAACACGTGTAGAAACTTCTTGATCCCGCAAACATATAATTTTTTTTTAGCATTAAAGACTCTTTTTTTAGCATTAAAGACTCTTATAAACATTAAAGTTTCAGTTATACATTAAATCTAAAATGCATCATGTCACCATCTTTCACGATATACTCTTTGCCCTCTACTCTTAGTTTTCCTGCTTCTCTACACTTAGCTTCGGAACCGAGATTCATAAAATCATCGTAGGCTATTACCTCTGCACGGATAAATCCTTTTTCAAAATCAGTGTGTATTACTCCTGCAGCCTGAGGTGCAGTAAACCCTTTTGTGATAGTCCACGCTCTTACTTCTTTCTCCCCAGCGGTGAAATAAGTAGCATAGTTTAACAATGTATATGCTGCTTTGATTATTCTATCTGCCCCACTTTCAGCAAGTCCCATATCTTCTAAGAACATATCTCTATCCTCAGCTTCCATATCTATCATATCTGATTCTATTTCAGCAGACACAAAAATTATTTGAGCATTTTCATCTTTTACAGAGTCTATAAACGCTGCAGTGTGAGCATTGCCATTTACTACACTAGCATCATCTACGTTACATACGTAGAGTACAGGTTTTGCAGTTATCAAATTAAGGTCCTTCACTAAATCCCATTTGGCGGGCTCCATTTCGATGGTCCTAACCGACTTTCCTTGATCCAAGACTTCTTTTATTCTAGAAGCAACATCAAACACGGCTTTAGCCTCTTTATTCCCAGAAGCAGCAAGTTTTTGAACTTTAGCTATTTTGCCATCTATGGCCTCTAAATCTTTTATTTGGAGTTCTGTATCTATGATTTCTTTATCTCTCACGGGATTCACACTACCATCCACATGGGTTATATTTTCATTGTCAAAACAACGAACTACGTGAAGGATTGCGTTTGTATTTCTGATGTTTCCTAGAAACTGATTACCAAGCCCCTCTCCCTTACTTGCACCTTTCACCAGTCCAGCTATATCTACTATTTCTACGGTGGTAGGTTGTATTTTTTGTGGGTTTACGATATCAGATATTCGTTGAAGTCGCTCATCTGGCACGGTGATTATCCCAATATTGGGCTCTATAGTACAAAACGGGTAATTTGCACTTTCTGCTTTCGCACTGCTCAGGCAGTTGAAAAGAGTTGATTTTCCTACGTTGGGCAAGCCAACTATTCCGCATTGTAATGCCATGATTTCTTAATTTGGCTGCAAGTTTAGTGATAATTCCCGATTTGCATAGTGTCCAATTCGTCTATTATTCTTTAGTTTAAAAGCTCATACGCCTTACTCTCTGCCCATACAGATTCTAGCCAATGTGTTTCTGAGTGTCGTTTCCTAAAAGCAGCCACTCGTTCAGCTATTTTAGCCTGATACTCTACTTCTTTGAAATACCCCTTGCGAGCAAAAGAAATAGCCTCCGTCTGTTTATCTTCTATTTCTTCTATCATTGCGTCAGAAACTTGCAGGTATGGCAGTGCTTTGTCACTGAGGCTAGACATATAAGGCAGGTGAATAAATGCAGTTTTATAATGCCCAAAATTATACTTGGCTATTATAACATCCCAATTGAAAATACAAATACCTACTAGCGTAATGTACGCAGCCAATGCATTTATGCGTAAGACGTAGAAGAGACTTTTTACCTTATTAATCTTGAGCACTAGCGTAACCAAACCAACCAAGCACAGCACTAAGAAGAATACCACACCTATACGTTTATAGGCTAATCCAAAATACTGTACGTAATACAGATTTCTTACAAAGACTGAAATAACCAACACCGCATTTAACCCTATCCAGGTAAATGCCAACGCTTTAAGTGTACGGTTTTGCTTATAGAAGTTAAGGTTTTTTCTAAAATAATAAACCACCACTAGCATAGATACTAAAATAGCGAATATTAATACGTAGGTTCCTTCGTGTACCAAAGACTTGAGCAACGCCCCATCCCACTGAAAACCAAACCAAATATTTTTAATTTCTAGATACAGCACTAATACCAACATAAGGTTGAGTACCGACAATAGGAATACACCCGACAGATACTCTACTTTTAAGTCTAGGTTTTTGAATCTAGATTTGGCTCTACTTCGGATTCTGCTGAGTAGATCGTTTCCTTCTCCATCCATAGTACTAAAACTAGTAGTATGAGACTGTAAGCTATGCAATACTCCAAAGAGCAGCCCCAGCAGGGCTACGAACACAGCTACTATATTGATGTACTTCCCTATTTTGGCTAGGATATCGCCTATCCAAGCACCCAAACTTCCTACAAAATCGCTGAAAAACGAACTCCCCAAGCTGTACATAGTGACGAATAAAAAAACAATGAAGAGTGGTAAAAAGACAATTTTAAGAACCTTGAACATACTAAACTTTCGTTTGGTGAGTCTTCTGCTTCGGAAAGAGCTAAATAAATCTCGAAAGGCATAGAAGTAATTAACTATGCTATTGGGAATGGCATAGAGTAAATTGCGAAAATGTGAGCTGCTATGCAATCCAAATAACAAGCCAAAAGACACCAAAGCAATGAACAGCGTAAATGGGCTAGCAAACAGATAATAACAGATGCACACGGTCAAAAACCCCACTCCTACTATTTTATTGAGCAGTGGTTTAAAGAATGTAGGTTTGTTTACAATAAGCAAAGCAACGGTTACCACTCCATATAGGGCAACATTGAGCCCAAGACTTTTCTCGAAAAAGAGTAAAACAAATAGAATAACGGAGAGAATCGTGACAAGATAATTCGATAGCTTCATGATAATTAATTAATTAGTTGGATAAAAAACGACACATATTTTTCTTTGGTATAGCATTAGTAGAATATCCTGTTGTTTTTATGGAGGTATGGCAAATTCTGACTAGCATACTACTGCGATTTTGTCAGCTAAATAATTAGGAACGTATTTTGAAAGGATACAACTGATGATTCGGTTAATAATAAAACTAATTGACTCCATAGTCTGGCCGCTTATTGCGGTAGTGGCTATCTGGTTGGTGTTTTTTCTGAATCTTAGTTTTCAATGGGGACTAAACCACTATGGAATGCACCCCAAAGAGTTGCAA
>DNBZ01000041.1 GCA_003484585.1 Bacteroidota bacterium
GAAGATATCAATATCAGATATACAGAAGATATAGTTTGCATTAGCTTAGATGAAACCACCGAGTTAGATGATGTTGCACAGCTTGTAAGGTTATTTGCAAAGGCAGTAGGAAAAGAAGCTTCTTTTACAGAAAAGACTTCTCAAATGTGGGATCTAGAGTTGAATAGAGATACGGCATATTTAGAGCATCCTGTATTCAATACGTACCACACCGAGCACGAAATGCTCCGGTACTTGAAGACTTTGGAGAATAAAGATCTATCGCTTGCTCATTCTATGATAGCACTAGGTAGCTGTACTATGAAACTAAATGCAACTTCAGAAATGATTCCCGTGACTTGGGAATCGTTTGGTAACATACATCCATTTGCTCCTAAGCACCAGCTCGAAGGGTATACTCAAATGCTGCATGAGCTAGAAAGAGATTTGTCAGAAATTACAGGTTTTCACCGTGTAAGTCTACAACCTAATGCAGGAGCACAAGGAGAGTATACAGGTTTAATGACTATCCGCCACTATTTTATGGATACGAACCAATCTCATCGCGATATTGTTATAATACCAGAATCGGCACACGGCACTAATCCTGCAAGTGCGGTAATGGCTGGTATGAAGGTAATAGTGGTAAAATGTCATCCAAATGGCTACATAGATTTAAATGATCTACGAGCAAAGGCAGAAGCTAATAAAGAGAATCTAGCGGCTGTAATGGTAACCTACCCAAGTACAACGGGTGTGTACGAAGAAACTATAAAAGAGATAACATCTATAATTCACCAATTTGGTGGCCAGGTTTACATGGACGGAGCTAATATGAATGCACAGGTAGGATATACTAATCCAGCCAATATAGGTGCAGATGTTTGTCATCTAAACTTGCACAAAACATTCTGTATACCACACGGTGGGGGTGGCCCAGGCATGGGACCTATCGGTGTAGCAGAGCACCTAAGCCCATATCTACCGGGACATGCAGTAGTAGATGGAGTAAGTACAGATAAAGCAATGAAAGCAGTAAGTGCAGCACCGTATGGTAGTGCTAGTATTTTACTTATAAGCTATGCATACATCAAAATGATGGGAACAGCAGGACTTAAAAAAGCTACAGCTACCGCTATACTCAATGCTAACTATATGAAGCATAGGCTTTCAGAAGGTTACGAAGTGCTATATACTGGCCAAAATGGAACCGTAGCTCACGAGATGATTGTAGATCCTCGTCCTCTTAAAATTACATCGGGTATACAAGTAGAAGACATTGCTAAGAGATTGATAGATTATGGGTTTCATTCGCCTACAGTAAGTTTTCCTATCCCAGGCACACTTATGATAGAGCCTACAGAGAGCGAAAGCAAAGCAGAAATAGATAGATTCTGTGATGCACTACTAAGCATACGTCAAGAGATTGCCGAGATAGAAAATGGTGTTGCAGATAGAGAAAACAATGTATTGAAAAATGCTCCGCATACTGCTGAATCTGTAATATCTGGTGAGTGGGATAAGCCATACTCTAGAGAAAAGGCAGTATATCCAGCAGCAAATCTAGTAGCTAGTAAATTTTGGCCTAGTGTGGGTAGAGTGGATAATACTTACGGTGACCGAAACTTAATATGCAGCTGTTTGCCAATAGCAGCATACGCTGAGATGTAAAGAGTGCAATCTTGTCGTAAAGTGACTCTAAATTTCAGATAATAGCATAACTTAGCGGCTCGTAAACAATGGCACTCTCAGTAATCACAGGACTCATAGTACTAGGTATTTTACTAATACTTGTCGAGATTTTCTTTACCCCAGGTTTTATAATTGGCCTTGTAGGCTCCGCTATAGTAGTGGTAGGGCTAGTAAATACTTATTCAGAGTATGGATATGCATCAGGTAATATTACCCTAATAGGAGTACTTATTTTTTTAGGAACGGTTATAGTACTAGCTTTTAAAAATGGTATTTGGAATAGGTTTGCTATAGCAGATGTAATAGATGGGAAAGCCAATAATATAGATAAGCTTACCATTAATGTAGGCGATGTAGGAGAAACTATAAGTGCAATACGACCAGCAGGATCTGCCATTATTGGTGGTCAAAAGATGGAAGTACATACAGAAGGAAGTCTATTACTTGCTAAAGAAGCCATAGTGGTAACTAAGATACTGAACAACAAGATTTACGTAGAAAAAACAAATTAATAATTATATCAAAAACTAAAAAACATGACAAGTACACTAATTTTAATAGGAGGATTATTCCTCTTACTGATGCTCTTTTTATACTTTGTTCCAGTAGTGCTATGGGTTACCGCCATAGTGTCTGGAGTGCGAGTAGGAATCATACAGCTAATGTTTATGAGAATAAGAAAAGTGCCGCCTACACTAATAGTAAACGCACTTATCAATGGAAACAAAGCAGGTATCCCAATTACTGCTAATGATCTAGAAACGCATTATATGGCAGGAGGTAATGTGAATAATGTTGTAAAGGCATTAATCTCGGCTGACAAGGCAAATATTCCTTTGGGCTTTAATATGGCAGCAGCTATAGACCTTGCTGGTAGAGATGTAGCTGAAGCGGTTCAGTTATCTGTAAACCCAAGAGTTATAAATACCCCACCAGTAGCTGCAGTAGCTAAGGATGGGATACAACTTATCGCAAAAGCAAGAGTTACATTAAGAGCGAACATTGCTCAGCTAGTAGGTGGTGCAGGTGAAGACACTATTTTGGCTAGGGTAGGAGAAGGTATAGTAACTACTATAGGTTCTGCCACTACTCACAAGGCCGTATTAGAGAATCCAGATATGATCTCTAAAACGGTATTGGCCAAAGGACTAGATGCGGGTACTGCGTTCGAGATACTTTCTATAGATATAGCAGATATAGACATAGGGAAAAATATAGGAGCTGAACTACAAACGGATCAAGCAGAGGCTGACCTAAAAGTGGCTAATGCAAGAGCAGAAGAGAGACGTGCTATGGCTGTAGCCGAAGAGCAAGAAATGAAAGCTAAGGCACAAGATGCTAGAGCGTCAGTTATCTTAGCAGAAGCAGAAATTCCGAAAGCAATGGCAGAAGCATTTAGAAATGGTAATCTAGGAATAATGGATTACTACAAAATGAAGAATATAGAAGCCGATACAGATATGCGAGATAGCATTTCTAAAACGGGTAAAAAGAAGTAGTAACGAGTTTAGAAACTTATAGGAAGGGAATCATTAAAATATGGTTCCCTTTTTTTTATGGAATAAAATTAGAATATAGCCTTGCAGCCAAAGATGATGTTTCTGCCTGCGGCAGATATACCAGAACCATAGGGTCTGTATCTTTTGTCCAGTATGTTCTCTATACCTAAGTTTAAAGTAAACTTATCTGATAGCGTAACGCTGCTTCTTGCATTGAGCGTAAACCAAGCCGGTGAGTAGGGTAGACCATTCTCATCTTTAGCGTATAAATATGCCGAGCCTAGCTCACTAGCAGCCAGTTGTTTGTTCTTGAACTCTTGATTATACACAGAATAAATACTAGCAAACCAATTGTCTTTTTTATACTCAATGCTACTGCCACCAAAATTGGGTGTTATGTGTTTTATTGGTTCATTATTGCTAGATGTACTTTGTAAAAGCGTGTAGCTAGAGTTGATAGTCAGTTGCTCGTTTAATAAGTATTTAAGCGTGATCTGACTGCCATAGACACTAGCGTAGTCTTGATTAGTCAACGTCTGTACCTGGCTCTTTACATTCTCATACAAGATGCTATCTTTCCCATTAAACTTGCTGTTAGCTATGCTTATGGCATTGTCTAGGTAGGTGTAAAAAATGGAAGTACTTATCTTAAGTTTAGGTAGTAAGAGGTAATTGAAATTTACCTCGGCATTATAAGCATACTCAGGAGCTAAATCCGGGTTAGGTACTGTTACAAAACCTGTATTCCTGTCGAACACCTTAGCTATGTCATCTATGTTTGGAGATCTAAATGCCGTAGAAGTAACCAACGATATAGAACCTTTTTTCAATTTAAAAATATGACCAATGGAGCCAGTGAGAGCTTCGTTCGTATTATTAAAGCTTTGGACTGGATAAGCGAAAAAGGTAGTGTCTAAGGTTCCATTAGTATTTACCACATTATATCTAAAACCAAACTCCAAAGTATACCACTTGCGGAGTCGCTGCATAAAATTAGTGTATACCCCCGCAGATGACCAAGCAGACCCATCTGGATAGCGAGTGCTAGTGGGCGAGGAGGTGCCATCATTTATATCCAGTTTTATTCCGGAGCTACCTACTCTGTTAAAAACATAGTCGAGCCCATAATTCAAAGAGGCTTTGTTTTTTAACTCTTTGTAGAAATCGCCACTGAGGCTATATGCATGTACAGTTTCCACTCTTTGGCGTAGCTTGGTGTCGTATAGATTTCTATCGTTTCTGCTTTCCTCAAAATGCTGAAAAGCAGCTGTAACTAAGATGCTATCATATATTTTAGCCGGTTTTCTTATGCTCAAGATATAGTTATTCATAAACCACTTTTGTGGTCCATAGTACCAGTCCCCTTTCAGTAAAGTATCTTTACTTCCTCGCTCTATGAGCCTATCGTATCTTGGTATGTCAGAGGTTACGCTATAATGTATGCCTGTACTCAAATCTATATTGTCAGTAAGTTTGAATCGAAATTTTTGTAAAAAATTAAACTGCTTATATCCACTTAGTACTTGTAGGTTTTTATCTGAGTTAGATATAATGGAATCGTTGGATCCAGTGTATACCACATAATCTCGCCTAGTATAAACATCCGGTCCATTCTTCCCTGTTTTTAAGTCGCCAAAGTTATTAAAGGTGATGCTAGAGAAACTTGCAAATTTTCTCTTACTGAAAGAGAAATCTGTATGCACAGTTTGCTCATTGCTGGCTGAGCTATATCGCAAGCTCACATTGCCAGAAGTTTCTAGCGTATCAGAATTAGCATAGGCAGGATTAATAGTCTCGAAACTTAATACTCCACCTATGGCATCGCTACCATAAAACTGACTTGCAGGTCCAAAAATGACTTCTGTACTGCCTATGGTAAATGGGTCTATAGCTATTACATTTTGCACATTGCCTTCTCTAAATATAGCTGTGTTCATACGGACCCCATCTACTACTAGTAATATTCTATTAGTCGCGAATCCCCTTATCATTGGACTACCACCACCTTGTTGACTTTTTTGTACGTATACTTTATTTTCTAGGTTCAATAGATCTGCTGCTGTTTGTGGTTGGTATAGACTTATCTTGGTTTTAGAAATAAGGTCTATGGGCGTAGAAAGATCTTTGTATAAGCTACTGCGTCCCTTTCTGGAAATTACTACAGGGTCAAAATAATTGGTACTTCGTGTCAAAATGATAGTACTGCCATTAACTAAAGTAGCTCTTGTGATATTACGAGTATAAAAACCACTATGTGTAAGTGTCCAAGTGTATTCTAAAATAGAACTAGTGTCTACATTTAGATACCCTTGGTCATCGGAAATGGCTAGAAACGTAGACCCATTGAATAACTGTACACCAGCAATAGGAGTGAGATTTTTGTTTACTACTTGAATTTGTGCTTGGGAGCAGATGGCAAAGAGTAATAGAACTATAGCTTTGGTAAATCTTTTGATCAAAATGAGATGCAATTTTAAAGATAAATGGCAATAATTAGTCCGAAAATAAAACAAAACAATAATATACATGTTGGTACATGTATAATCGTAAAACAAATAAAAAAACAACAATGAAAAAAGTATTATTACTAACAGGAATCGCAGCATTATTTATGGCATGTGGTTCTGGGGCATCTACTGCAGATGCTGGAGATGCTAAAGAAGCTGCAACGGCAACTGAGTCTAACACGGAGTATGCCGTAAATCAAACAGAAAGTATGTTATCTTGGAAAGGAACTAAGCCAAGTGGGGATTCTCACTCAGGTACTGTGGCTATAAAAGAGGGCAAACTGGCTATGGCAGATGGAGCTCTAACTGCAGGTAATTTTGTGATAGATCTTACTAAAATGAATGTTACTGACGAAGGGATAGATGAAGAGTCTAAAGCTAAACTTTTGGGGCATCTGACTACAGGTGATTTTTTTGAAGTAGAAAAATATCCAACGGCATCTTTTGAAATAATAAGTGCTACCACAGATAGTCTTACAGGTAATCTTACTATAAAAGAAGTAACCAAGTCTATTACGGTGCCTTATTTTGCACAGACAGATGCGGGTAAGTTAACAGCTACTGCGTCTTTTGCTATAGATAGAACACTTTGGGGCGTTACTTATAATAGTGGAAACTTCTTCAAAAACTTAGGAGACTACCTTATAAATGACGCTATACAATTTAACGTAAAATTAGTAGCAGAGGCTAAATAATAAATTTCTAATAGGGTAATTAGACATTTTTAAACCGCCTATGGCATGAGTCATAGGCGGTTTTTTGGTTTTATACTATTCCCTTTTTAAAATACCTTAACTTTGTCAAGATGAAAAAAATTATTCTATTCATAGCACTAGGAGCATTTCTACTCACAGGAGTATCGGCGTGCAAAGCGAAGCACTGTGCGGCTATGCAAGATGATATGGAAGGTTTCAATAAAAAGAATGGTAAGAAAAAACGAGGCAGACAAGAAGGCCTTTTTGATAAAGGAAAAAAGCGATAGTTCCTGTTTTTAGAAGGGATTTGTTCTGCTATTCTGTTGTAATTTATAGTATAAAAGCAATAAGCAGATAATACCTGACGAGTATGATTTAATATTGATAGGATCAAAATTGCAGCAATTTATACTACCCATCACCCAGTAGCTTAAAATTGACATTAAGCATTTTTAACAGTTTATTTCCTATATAGAGTGATTTTCAATTAAACTGCTGATTTACTGTCGTTACACCTTTCACTATCAAGATATATTGCAAAAAAAAAAACAATAAACCTTGTTTTATATTGAATAAAAAATATATTTTTGAGATTCTTAGTGTAAAAATGACACTAAGATAATCTTAAACTTAAATTTATTAATATGAAAAAAATAATACTCGTAATTTTAATATTGGCTCCTTGTGCTATTTTTGCTCAAACGACATTTTCTTGGAGGAATGATCAAAATCCAGGAGATAGTGCGAGTTGGGGAAATACATCACCATATTATTTTTGGAATGGTGGTACCGGAGCAGTTCCTGGAGGAAACGAAATTCTATATTTTGATGGAAATCAAGGAACGACAATGAGAAATAACCTCACAGCTACTTCGCGGTATCGAGTTGAATTTGGTTCGACTGGTGGTGCCACTAGCCGTACTATAAATGGTTCGACAACAAATGTCTTTTACGATTATAGTGGTGCTGTTCCAGCAATCTATAATAATTCAGGGGTCGCTCATGTTATAAATTTCCCATTTCAAATTGGCAATACTAATAGCTCCAGTTCTCCGGGCTATGGTTTCGAAATTAATGCCTATAGTGGAAACTTAAATATCGGTTCTTCAATTTCAGCACAAAATAGCACGGGTACAAAGGTTTTAGTATTAATGTCACATAACGGTTCTGGAGGTTCAGGTGCAATCAATATTACTGGAGATATTACTAACGGTAGCGGTACAATTTCAGTACTTAAGAAAAACGGAAATACAGCAACATTAAGTGGTGCAAATTCCTATTCTGGAAGTACGTCTATAAACGCTGGTACGATTATCGCCTCAAGTACAACAGCATTGGGAAATGCGTCAAATGTTACCATCGCAAACGGTGCAACTTTAGAAATTAATGAAAGTCTAACTGTGGGTAGTTTAACAGTTAATTCTGGAGGCACATTGACCATAGCAAGTGGTAAAACGCTGACAGTTAATGGTACCTTAACAGTAGATAATTCAATTGATATAGGAACTGGAATTCTTCGAATAGGTCCAAGTGGTACGATAACGACTGGAAGTTCTTTTAGTAATTCTTTACTAATTATAACTTCTGGCACAGGTACATTACAAAAAGATTTCACCTCAACAGGCTCGTTTTTGTATCCTGTAGGGACAAGTGGAGAATATACGCCAGTTACACTTAATTTTACTGCATTAAGTGGGTCTTCCTATGCAAGTGTCCGCTCAAGTGCATCTGCTCATGGATCATTTGTTGGCGGAACACCAAGCGATTATTTACGCCGCTACTGGGTTCTAAGTGAAGGTGGTTTTACAAGTTTTTCTTGCAACATTAGCTGTGTCTATGTAGATGCCGATGTTATAGGAACCACAGAATCTTATATTTATACTGGTAAGTGGAATGGTTCAAGTTGGTCACTTGGAAGTCAGACAAATTCGTCCACAAATACACTT